>NZ_JBEOVJ010000037.1:0-76683 GCF_040295435.1 Streptomyces sp. NPDC002809 | reverse complement strand
TGCTGTTTTTGTGTTGCCTAAACCGCGTGGGGGCCCTTCCTTTTCGTTGGCCCCGCCAGTCGATCTTCACTGTGGAGCTAAGGAGAATTGAACTCCTGACCTCCTGCATGCCATGCAGGCGCTCTACCAACTGAGCTATAGCCCCGCGTTGTCCTGCCCGGTCTCCCGTGGCGACATCGAGAACATTACCGGTCACCCCTGCCGTCCACCAAATCGATTCCGGCCGACCCCTCCCCGGCTCCCGTCCGGCCGGCCGGGAGGGCGCCGGTCAGGCGGTGGCGAAGGAGTAGAAGCGCTTGAGCGTGCAGTGCTCCTCCAGCAACCGTCCGTAGATCGGCTCCCCCTCGAGCTCCCGGTAGGTCTCGATGGGGTCGCCCTTTATGACCAGCGCCCGTGCGCATTCCTCGCACCAGTACTGGTAGTCCGCGTTGACCGGGTCCATGTCCCTGACGATGGGCGTACCGCTGCCGCACCAGTCGCATTTCCGCCTGTGCGCACCCATGGATCAGCTCCGGCTGCGGCCGCGGGCCGTACACATGGGGAGGATCCCGGTGAGACCACAGGGCGTTCGGCGTCCAGGAAGGCCGTTGCCGGCTCGCGGTGGAGGAGCGGCAGGGAGCGGGCCGTGGGCGCAACGGCCGACGCATGCGCGGCCTCGACGGACGAGGGGCAGGTCCGGGACCTCGTGGCGGCTCGCAGGCATCGCGCACTCCTCCCCGTTCGGTCCGTCTCCCCTCCGGCGGTCCGATTCTGCCATGACCCCGCAAGGGGGTCAGCCCGCCGGAGATCCCGTCGTTCGCCGACGCCGCGGAAGCAAGGGGCAGGGGGCAGCCGACGGCGCCCGCGCACCTGCCCGAGGACAGGCGCGCGGGCGCCGGGCACAAGCAAGGATCCCGCCCCCTGATGGGGACGGGATCCTGATTGTGGAGCTAAGGAGAATTGAACTCCTGACCTCCTGCATGCCATGCAGGCGCTCTACCAACTGAGCTATAGCCCCGCTGTTCGCTGTGTTTCCCTGCGTTTCCGCGCTGCGAACAAGAAGAACTTTAGCCTGTGACCAGCCAGAAAGTGAAATCCGGCCGAAGCCGCCCGATGACGCCCCGCGGGCGCCGCCCGGCACCCGGTCAGGCGTCGTCGCCGAGCACCGGTTCGGGCAGGGTGCCGGCGTTGTGCTCCAGCAGACGCCAGCCGCGGGCACCCTCGCCCAACACCGACCAGCAGCAGTTGGAGAGTCCGCCGAGCCCTTCCCAGTGGTGCGCTTCCAGACCCAGCAGCCGGCCGATGGTGGTCCGGATGGTGCCACCGTGACTGACGACGACGAGCGTGCCGTTGTCGGGCAGCTTGTCGGCGTGCGCGAGCACGACGGGGGCCGCCCGGTCGGCGACCTCGGTCTCCAGCTCGCCGCCGCCGCGCCGCACGGGCTCGCCGCGCTTCCAGGCCGCGTACTGGTCGCCGTACAGCCCCACGATCTCCTCGTGGGTGAGACCCTGCCAGGCGCCCGCATAGGTCTCGCGCAGCCCCGGGTCGTGCGCGACACCGAGCCCGGTGATCGCGACGAGCTCGGCCGCCGTGGCCGCGGCCCGCCGCAGATCGGATGCGACGATCGCGTCCGGCTTCAGCGAGGCGAGCAGCCGGGCGGCCCGGCGGGCCTGCCCGACGCCTTCATCGGTGAGCTCGATGTCCGTGGAGCCCTGGAACCGGCGCTCCAGGTTCCACGCCGTCTGGCCGTGTCGCCAGAGAACGATCCTGCGGCCCCTGCCGCTTCCGCTGCCGTTCAGCTCTGCTCACCTTCCGTGCCGCCGGTGAGCTGTGCGTGCTCCTCGGCCTTGCCGCGGGTCTTCACGGCGTCCTCGGGAAGGGGAATCTCGGGGCAGTCCTTCCACAGGCGCTCCAGCGCGTAGAAGACGCGCTCCTCGCTGTGCTGGACGTGGATGACGATGTCGACGTAGTCGAGGAGGATCCAGCGCGCGTCGCGGTCGCCCTCACGGCGGACCGGCTTGGCGCCGAGCTCCTTCTGGAGCTGCTCCTCGATCTCGTCGACGATCGACTTGACCTGGCGGTCGTTGGGGGCCGAAGCCAGCAGGAAGGCGTCCGTGATCGACAGCACGTCGCTGACGTCGTACGCAATGATGTCGTGCGCGAGCCGGTCGGCGGCCGCCTGAGCGGCGGCGTTGATGAGCTCGATGGAGCGGTCCGTGGCGGTCACATGCAGGCTTTCGTCGGCGGTCAGATCAACCTCTAGGGTCTCACGGACCGCCGACAGCCCACACAGTCATCTTCCGAAGAGCGTTCAGGAGTCGTCCGCCGGCGTTCAGAAGAGGCTCCGGAACCGCCCGCACCCGGCTCGTGAGCGGTTCGGAGACGGCGTCGGGGCGGCTCCGGAACCGTCCCGGAGCCGCCCCTGAACAGGACCGGCGGACCGGTCCCCGCCGTACCACCGGCCTACTTGATCTTGTAGTCCTGACCGATGACGACGGACACGTCCGCGTTGCCTGCCGGCGTGCCCTGCTTCGCCGCGCTCGCCGGCAGCCCGAGGGTCGTGGCGACCTCGGTCGCCTTCTTCTTGTCCGCCGCGCCCTTGTAGACGACCTCGGAGGACGCCACCGGGCCGGACTTCCCGCTGTTCACGAAGGTGTAGCCGCCGTTGACCAGCTCGATCCGGGCGGACTCCGTACCGCGGTCGCTGCCCGTGCCGTTCTTGACGCCGACCCGTACCGCCGCGTCCGCGGAGGGGGCCTTGAACGTGCCGCCCAGGATGTCCTTGACGACGCTGTCCGTGGCGGCCTCGGTGAGAGTGCCGTCGTCCTGGACCGGCAGCAGTGCGGTCTTGTAGTCGCCGAGCTTGGCGTGCTCGGCGAGCTTGGCCAGGGAGGCGCCGAGGTCCTGCTCGGGCAGCGACGGGTCGAGGATCTGGGCCAGCGTCTCGACGGTGACCGTGGCGGCCTTCGGATCATCGGAGATCTTCCGCAGCACTCCGCGCATGACCTGCCCGAACCGCATCAGCTGCTTGGCCTCGGCCTCGTCGGGACCGCGGTACGTGGCGTACGCGACGGCCATCGGTCCGCTGAGCGTCTGCGCCTTGCCCTTCTTCACCAGGGGCGCGGCCCCCTTCTTGGCGTCGGGGACAGCGGTGTCGGTGTCGACCTCGATGTTGCCGACCAGGTCGACGAGGTTCTCCAGGTACGGGGTGTCGAGCCGCCACGTGCCGCTGATCTCGGTGCCGAGCAGTGTGTCGATGGACTCGCGGGTTCCGGAGGTCCCGTCGTCGTCGACCGATTTGCCGAGCGTGGTGGTGGCACCGTCCTGGTCGGCGACGGCAAGCGAGTTGGGCAGCAGAACCGTGGTGCCCTGCTTGGTCGTGACGTTGTCGACGAGCAGGGCAGTGGACGTGCCGCCGGCCTTGGTGTTGTGGAGGTGGACCACGATGACGTCCCGCCGCTGCGGACCGGTCGCCGTGGTGTTCTCCTTCTCGGACGCCGAGAGGCCGGGGATCTTGTCCGCGGACCACAGGTAGCCGACGCCGCCGAGCACGACGAGGACGGCCACGACTATCAGCGCGACCATCCGGTTGTGACCGCGCCGTCGGGCCTCCTCGCGTCGTTCACTGCGGCTCTCGGTGAACTTCAGCCAGTCGATGACGTCTTCGGAGTCCTCGTCGGGCTCCTCGATGAAGGAGAACTGCTCCGTGCGGTAGTCCCGGTCACCCCGGCGAGGCCCCGGAACGCCTGCCTCGGTCTCCGCGGCCCGCTGCGGTTCGGGAGCCCGCTGCGGTTCCTGTGCCTGCTGCGGTTCCTGTGCCTGCTGCGGCGGAGCGGCAGCGGGCGCCGGGGCCTGCTGCGGGATGCTCCACTGCTGCTGCGTGGTGTCGACCGCGGCAGGCTGCCGGCCCGTGTCGTAGCCGTAGCCGCCGTCGTAGCCGTAACCCTGCTGAGGGGGTTGCTGCTGGGGAGGCTGGTGCTGCTGGGCGGCGTACGGATCGTAGTGCTGCGGGGGCGCGGCAGGCTGCTGGTGTTGCTGCTGCTGCTGGTGCCGTTGCTGCTGGGCGTACGGGTCGTAGCCGTATCCCTGACCGCTCTGCGGCTCCTGCTGCTGCGGCTGCTGGGCCTGGTGCGGCGGCTGAGGTGCCTGCTGTGCGTACGGGTCGTACTGCTGCTGCCCGGGCTGCGGCTGCTGCTGGTACACCGGCTGCCCGTACTCGTCGTAGCCGACGATCTGCGGCTGCTGGTAGTACGGGTCGTACGGATTCTGTCGGTCGTTCACCGGTGCCCCTCTCCGTGGCTCATTCGCCGCGGTACAGCTGGCGCTTGTCGATGTAGCGGACCACACCGTCCGGCACCAGGTACCAGACCGGGTCCCCCTGGGCGACCCTCTCGCGGCAGTCCGTGGACGAGATCGCCAGTGCGGGGACCTCCACGAGGGATACGCCGCCCTTCGGCAACCCGTCGTCCGTCAGCACGTGCCCCGGCCGCGTCACACCGATGAAGTGGGACAGCGAGAAGAGCTCTTCGGCATCCCGCCAGGTGAGGATCTGGGAGAGCGCGTCGGCGCCCGTGATGAAGAAGAGGTCCGCGTCGCCGTGGACCGCGCGCAGGTCCCGCAGGGTGTCGATCGTGTACGTGGGACCGTTGCGGTCGATGTCGCTGCGGCTGACCGAGAACTGCGGGTTGGACGCTGTCGCGATGACCGTCATCAGATAGCGGTCCTCGGCCGGGGAGACCTGCTTGTGGCTCTTCTGCCACGGCTGCCCGGTCGGGACGAAGACCACCTCGTCGAGGTGGAACTGGGCGGCCACTTCACTGGCCGCCACCAGGTGTCCATGATGAATCGGGTCAAACGTCCCGCCCATCACGCCGAGTCGGCGCTTTCCGCGGCCGGTAGGCACTTCCTGCTCTCCCATGCGTGCAGAGCCTACTGGCACAGCTGTACGCCTCGGCCTCAGCGGTCGCGGTTGAAGCGCGTGGTGATCCACAGAAGGAGGAGAAGCGCGACAAACGCACCGCCACCGGTGAGGAGCGGGCTGAGACTTTCGTGGTTACCGCCGTGCTCGCCCTCGGCGGCGACGGTGACCAGCTGGTGTGCGGTGCTCGTGAGGCTCATCTTCGGCAGGACCTATCGATCGGGAGTCGGAGGGAAGACGTCGCGGACATCGTATGCGGGTGCCCCGGGCACGCTCACGCCGACTCAGTCGTTGTTGTCGTCGTTGCGGTATCCGCGCAGCAGGAACCAGGCCAGCAGGGCCGCTCCGACGAGCGAGACGATCAGCACGATGCGGATCGTGTTGCCCGGCCCCTGGTCCTCGGATGCGGCAGCGAGCAGAGCAACGGTGTGCGGCATGTCGGGCGTCTCCTCAGTTGTCCACAGCCCCCCGCACACCGTAGCCCCAGCACCTACGCTGGGATTTGTCAGGGGGCGAGCGATGTCTCGTACGAAACAGGGGGCCCATTCATGACCGACGGCAGCCACGAGAACCATGGCCAGGTGCCGAGCAGGCAGCGCAGGCGCTTCCCGGGAATCTCCTCCCGGGCGTACGAACACCCGGCGGACCGCTCCGCCCTGGTGGCACTCCGCAAGCTGAGCGGTTTCGACACCGTCTTCAAGGCGCTGAGCGGACTGCTGCCGGAGCGCAGTCTGCGACTGCTCTTCCTGTCGGACTCCGTCCGGGTGAGCGACGCGCAGTTCAGCCATCTCAACGACATGCTGCGGGACGCCTGTTACATCCTGGACCTGGAGAAGGTCCCTCCGATGTACGTCAGCCAGAACCCGCAGCCCAACGCCATGTGCATCGGCCTGGACGAGCCGATCATCGTGGTGACGACGGGCCTGGTCGAGCTGCTGGACGAGGAGGAGATGCGGGCGGTCGTCGGGCACGAGGTGGGGCACGCCCTCTCCGGCCACGCCGTGTACCGCACGATCCTGCTCTTCCTCACCAATCTCGCCCTCAAGGTGGCCTGGATCCCGCTCGGCAACGTCGCGATCATGGCGATCGTCACTGCGCTGCGCGAGTGGTTCCGCAAGTCGGAGCTGTCCGCGGACCGGGCCGGACTGCTGGTCGGCCAGGACCTGCAGGCCTCGATGCGCGGGCTGATGAAGATCGCCGGCGGCAACCACCTCCACGAGATGAACGTGGACGCGTTCCTCGCCCAGGCCGACGAGTACGAGAAGGCGGGCGACCTGCGCGATTCCGTCCTCAAGATCCTCAATGTGCTCCCCCGTTCGCACCCGTTCACCACGGTGCGCGCGGCCGAGCTGAAGAAGTGGTCCGAGACCCGCGACTACCAGCGGATCATGGACGGCCACTACCCGCGGCGCGACGAGGACAAGGACACCTCGGTGACGGACGCCTTCAAGGAGTCCGCCTCGCACTACGCCGATTCGGTGCGCAGCAGCAAGGACCCGCTGATGAAGCTGGTCGGCGACATAGCGGGAGGGGCCGGCGACCTGGGCGGCAAGCTCCGCGACAAGTTCACCGGCGGGGGCGGCAGCGGCGCCAAGGGGGCCGGGACGGGCAAGGGCGACGCTACGGACGGCTCACAGCAGTCCCAGAGGCCTGAGGACCCCGAGGGGCCGTCTGCGGCGCCCGGGACGGCGGGGAGCTGACCGTCAGCGTCCCGCACAGCGCCGCGGTGGGCAGGCCCGTCGCATACGGGTCGGTGCCCGCGGGGCCGCCGCCGGCCGCCCGTTCGCCCGCGAGCAGCGGGCGCAGGGCCCCGGTGGTGCCGTCGGAGCAGGACTGCGGTCCGGCCTGGACGTAGCTGGTCCGCACCTCCAGCCGGTGCAGCCGCAGATCATCCCGGTCGAACCGGAAGCGCATCTCCCGCCGTACGGTGAACAGCGAGGCGCCGCCCGTCCGTTGGGGGCCCGAGACGGCCGGGTGGAGCACATAGGCGAAGGTGTGGTCCGACACCACCTCCAGGGCGTCGGCCCTCACCTCGGCGTACCGCAGGGTGCCCCGGACCCGGATCTCCGGATCCGGGGTGGCCTCGTCCGGATCGAACCGCACCAGCCAGCCCGACGCCGCGTGCTGCCCGTCGTCGTGCGGCTCGTTCACGCTCCGTTCGAACTGGCCCATCTGGTCCGGGTCGAGCAGTGATTCCACGGGGCGCACCGCGGTGCCGCCGAGGACGTCGAGGTCGAGCGAGGAGGCCACCAGGTAGTCCTTGGCCGTGGCCAGGGCGGCGTACACCTGGCTGTCGGAGAAGTTCTCCGTCCGCCGGGTCACCGGGAGGCTGATGCCCGCAGCCCCCTTCGGGAACGGGGCGGCGGGGCTGTTCGCGAAGAGGGCGGCCGTGGTGCCTCCCGGCACGACCCCGCGGGGCGCCAGCGGAACGAGGGTCATCCGCAGCGGCTCGGCACGCCTGGTGACGGGGTTCGAGTAGGGGTGGCGGAAGCCCATGAAGACGGCGGCGCCGAAGGCCAGGGCTATCAGGACGACCAGGGCGAGAGCGGCCCGTGAACCGTTGCGGACGGCACGTCCCGGCAGGCTGCGGACCGCACGGGCGTGCTCTCCCATGCGCTCCTGGGCGGAGAACTCCTGCAGTCGGGCAGCCCGGACGAAGGACTCGTCGAAGACCAGGGACCGGTACTCGTCCTCGCTGCCGCTCGCACTGTTCTCCGACGGGCCTTCGGGTGGATCTCCGCGGTCTGCCATGACTTCTCCCGACTCCACGCCACCGACCGGGGCCGAAACGGTGCGCCCCTTCCGGCCGGAAGGCTCCGGACAGGGTCTGCCCGTCATGCGTGGGCATGCACGGACAAGTGAGAAGCCCCCTCTTCGAGCGGGTGAGGGGTCATATCTTCAGAGTAGGTCGATTACGGCGGAGGTAAACGCGGTGACGGGCGGGAACTGCCGCGACGTTCCCCCGGTCGGGCGGATCAGACCGCGGAAGCAACGGCGCCAGGAACCGGGCCCCGGAGCGACGGGTCCCTGAACCGGGCTCGGCAGCCAGGGCGCCTGATCCGGCCCGGAAGCCACGGCGGCCTGAACCGGGCTCGGGCTCGGCGGCCGCGCGAAACAGGCGTGCCGTCGGCGAACCGGAGCGGGCTCCCTGCGGCCCCGCGTGGTGGCGCCGGCGGGAGCGGCACAGTGAGGCGGCCCGGGCCGCCCGGCGCGGCACAGGACTCGGGCGGCCCGCGAGCCCTTGCGCACGAGCACGGCGGCCCAGCCCCCGCAGGCAGGGCAGGTTCGGGACCGGCAGGTTCGGGCCCGGCAGTTCGGGACGGGTCAGGGGGTGCGAGGAACGGCGGAGACCATCGGGCGGGAGAAGCCGTCCGCCGCGGACGGGGCCGAGGTGGGCCCCGGTGCGCTGTCCACGCCGCTCGTGGCCGGTGGCGGGACCTGGTCCTGACGGTCGCCCGAGGTGTTGCGGTACACAGCGCTGAAGGCCAGCGCGACCATGCCGACGCCCATCAGCACCGCCAGCAGCCACGCCACCGGCCGATGCCAGCGCGCGGCACCCCGGTAGGGGCGGAGGGCGCCGCCGTGACGTCCGTAGGGGCCGCTGTCGCTGTAGTCGTCATCCGTGTCGAGCGGGTCGCCGTAGACGCCTGTGCGCCCGAAGCCGTCGTCGTAGAGGTCGTCGTCCAGCGGCCCGCCGCCGGCCCGGGCCCGGCGGGAATCGGCCTCGGCGCGCGCCTCGGCGGCCGCCAGCAGCCGCTCGACGGCGGTCGGTTCGTGGAACTCGGCCGCCTGTACGAAATCCTCGTCGAACACCACGGAGGCGAAGTCCTTGTCCGCGCCCCCGCGGTCGTCGTCGGGCTCCCAGCCGTTCGGGAACGGCCTGCCCCCCACGTCGTCCGGCACAGCTTCAGCCTAGACCCGCGGGGTGGTTTTGGGCAGGGAGACGGCGCATTCGCCGCATTCGGCGGTCACCTCACGTGGCCGTCACCGGTCACGATGTACTTCGTGGACGTCAGCTCCGGCAGCCCCATGGGGCCCCTGGCGTGCAGCTTCTGTGTGGAGATGCCGATCTCCGCACCGAAGCCGAACTGACCGCCGTCCGTGAAACGCGTAGAGGCGTTCACCGTCACCGTCGTCGAATCCACCAACTGGGTGAACCGGCGGGCCGCGGCCTGTGAGGTCGTCACGATCGCCTCGGTGTGGCCGGAGGACCAGAGCCGGATGTGCGCAACCGCCGCGTCCAACGACTCGACGACGGCCGCAGCGATGTCGTACGAGAGGTACTCGGTCTCCCAGTCCTCCGGCGTCGCCGCCACCACGGTGGCCTTGGACCCCTCGGCGTACTCCAGGACCCGCTCGTCGCCGTGCACGGTGACACCGGCATCGGCGAGGGCGTCCAGGGCCCGCGGCAGGAACGCGTCGGCGACGTCCTTGTGGACCAGGAGCGTCTCCGCGGCGTTGCAGACGCTCGGGCGCTGCGCCTTGGAGTTCACCAGGATGGCGACGGCCATGTCGAGGTCGGTCTGCGCGTCCACGTACACATGGCAGTTGCCGGTACCGGTCTCGATGACCGGGACGGTGGACTCCTCGACGACGGTGCGGATCAGCGAGGCGCCGCCGCGTGGAATGAGCACGTCGACCAGGCCGCGCGCCCGCATGAGCTCGCGTACGGAGTCACGGTTCTCGCCGGGCACCAGCTGCACCGCGTCGGCCGGCAGTCCGGAGCCGCCGACGGCGTCGCGGAGCACCCGGACGAGTGCGCTGTTGGAGGCGTGGGCGGAGGACGAACCGCGCAGCAGCACGGCGTTGCCCGACTTCAGGCAGAGGGCCGCGGCGTCCACCGTCACATTGGGCCGGGCCTCGTAGATGATCCCGACCACGCCGAGGGGCACCCGGACCTGGCGCAGATCGATGCCGTTGGGCAGGGTCGAGCCGCGCACGACCTCGCCGACCGGGTCCGGCAGCGCGGCGACGTCCCGCACGTCGGCCGCGATGGCCCGGATCCGCTCGGGGGTGAGGGTGAGCCGGTCGACGACCGACTCACTGGTCCCGGCCTCCCTGGCGCGGGCCACGTCCTCGGCGTTGGCCGCCAGGATGTCGCTGGTCCGCACTTCGAGCGCGTCCGCGATCGCCAGCAGCGCGTCGTCCTTCGCCGCGCGCGGAAGTGGCGCGATGTCGGCGGCCGCTGAGCGGGCCCGGTAGGCGGCCTGGGCGACCGGGGACATGTTGTCGTACGGCGAAAGCGTGGTCATGCCCGCAGACTAATGCGCACGCTGCGGGCATCCGTCACGTATCCCGTGATGCGAGACGGCCGTACCGGGACGGCGGCCGGGTCAGTACGGGTGCACGCCGACCGGGGCGGCCGGGGGCGGTCCGTACCCCTCGGCGATGCGCTGGTGGTACGTCTCGCGGTCGATGACCTCCAGGCCGACGATCTCCCACGGCGGCAGCCCCGCACTGGACCGGTGCTCGCCCCACAGCCGCAGGGCCACCGCCGCCGCGTCGTGGAGGTCGCGGGCCTCTTCCCAGTAGCGGATCTCCGCGTGGTCGTTGGCGTAGCGGCTGGTCAGCAGGAAGGGGTGGTCGTGCGCGAGCTGTTCGAGGCCGCGTCTGACCTCCTTCAGCGGGATCTCGGCACCGGAGACACAGAGCGTGATGTGCCACAGCTTCGACTGGGTGCGTTCCTGGCCCGCCACCGTCGGTTCCGGACCGGTGGTCCGCTCGTCCCTCCGGTCCGCGGATCTGCCCCCGTCGAAGCCTGGGCCCGCTCCGACGCTGGTCAGGGCGCGGCCACCCGTTCCTCGGGGCGGCGCCCCCGGGCGCGCTCGTCTCACCGGCGGCCTCCTGTGAATGTGTTGCTTTGCTGTACCCCGCAGTGTCCCTGCTACAAAGTGGACCAGTACGCGGCCCGGCTTGGGGCGGTTTTCGTGAAGGTCTCTGCCCGAAGGCTGGACTTTCAGCCGTTTCAGGGGTCGGTCAGCTGTGGAGAACGACGAGATCGTCCCTGTGTACGACTTCGCGCTCGTAGGCGGGGCCCAGTTCGCGGGCCAGGTCGCGGGTGGAGCGACCGAGGAGCTGCGGGATCTCCTTGGCGTCGAAGTTGACGAGCCCGCGGGCGACCGGCCGGCCCCGCAGATCGCGCAGTTCCACCGGGTCTCCCGCGGTGAACTCGCCCTCGACCGCGGCGATCCCGGCCGGCAGCAGCGAGCTGTGGCGCTCCACGACCGCCTGCACGGCCCCGTCGTCCAGGGTCAGCGAACCCTGCGGGGTGGAGGCGTGGGCGAGCCACAGGAGCCGGTCCGCGGAGCGGCGCCCGGTTCGGTGGAAGTAGGTGCCCGTGTCGCGGCCCGCCAGTGCGTCGGCCGCGTGGCTCGCCGAGGTCAGGACGACCGGCACGCCGGCCGCGGTGGCGATCCGGGCGGCCTCGACCTTGGTGACCATGCCGCCGGTCCCGACGCCCGCCTTGCCGGCGCTGCCGATGCTGACCCCGGCCAGATCGGCGGGGCCGGTGATCTCCGCGATGCGGGTGGTGCCCGGGATGCTCGGGTCGCCGTCGTAGAGGCCGTCCACGTCCGAGAGGAGGATCAGCAGATCGGCGCGGACCAGGTGGGCGACGAGCGCGGCGAGCCGGTCGTTGTCGCCGAACCGGATCTCGTCGGTGGCGACGGTGTCGTTCTCGTTGACGATCGGCAGCGCGCCCATGTCCAGGAGCTGGTCCAGGGTGCGGTAGGCGTTGCGGTAGTGGGCGCGGCGGCTGGTGTCGTTGCTCGTGAGCAGGACCTGGCCGACCCGGACTCCGTAGCGGGCGAAGGAGGCGGTGTAGCGGGCGACGAGCAGCCCCTGGCCGACGCTTGCCGCGGCCTGCTGTCTGGCGAGGTCCTTGGGCCTGCGGTGCAGTCCGAGCGGGGCGAGTCCGGCCGCGATGGCGCCGCTGGAGACGAGGACGACCTCCCGCTCGCCGCCGCTGCGCACCTTGGCGAGCACGTCGACGAGTGCGTCGACCCGGTCGGCGTCGAGGCCTCCCGCGGCGGTGGTGAGGGAGGAGGAACCGACCTTGACCACGATCCTGCGGGCCTCCGTGACGCCCTGCCTGGCCCCTGACACGCGCATCCCCCATGGTTCGCCTCGCTGGACCCCGCAATCTACGCGAGCGCGGAATCCGGCGCCTTCGCGTTCCGCACCGTGGACCCGCTTTCGTCCGCTTCCATCCCGTTCCGTATCTGTTCCGTACCGCGGCTCGTTGCAGGTGACGTCGGCTCCACCGCCGAAGAATCGGCGAATCCCAGGAACAGGACGTGATCGCATGCGCCAGCTCTCCATTCCCGGGGCCTGGGTGCACGAGCCCGAGGTCATCCCCGACAGCCGCGGCAGCTTCCACGAGTGGTTCAGGGCCTCGGACCTCGGCGAGGCCGCAGGGCACGGGCTGGGGCTCGCGCAGGCCAACTTCTCCACGTCCCGCCGGGGCACGCTGCGCGGGATCCACTTCGCCGACGTGCCGCCGGGGCAGGCGAAGTACGTCAAGTGCGTGCGCGGCGCGGTGCTCGACGTCATCGTGGACGTCCGGGCCGGCTCGCCCACGTTCAAGCGGTGGGAGGGTGTCCGCCTCGACGACACCGACCACCGGGCGGTCTACATCGCCGAGGGGCTCGGCCACGCCTTCATGGCGCTGACCGACGACGCCTGCGTCCTCTATCTCTGTTCGGAGGGCTACGCACCCGGGCGCGAGCGGGGTGTCGATCCGCTCGACGCCGAGCTGGGCATCGCCTGGCCGGCGGACATCGCGCCGCTGCTGTCCGGGAAGGACGCCGGGGCGCCTTCGCTGGCCGAGGCGGAGCAGCAGGGGCTGCTTCCCTCGTACGGGGAGTGCGAGGCGTACTACGCGCGGCTGCGGGCGGCCGGCCCGCCGCCCGCCGGGGTGCGGGCGGGCGGACCCGCGCTCAGCCCGGCCGGCCGCTGAGCAGGACGGGCCAGGGGGCGTTCCGCGGCGAGCAGGGCCCCGAACGCCTCCTCCAGTGCCGCGCGCCAGTCCCGGACGGGTTCGATCCCGGCCGCCGCGAACCGGCCGTGTGCGAGCACGCTGCAGGCGGGCCGGGGGGCCGGGCGGGGATACGCGCCACTGGTGGTGGGCCGGACACGGGCCGGGTCGGCGCCGAGCAGCCGGAAGATCTCCCGGGTGAGACCGAACCAGGTGGTCTCGCCGCCGCTGGTGCCGTGGTAGACGCCCGCCGGGGCTGTGCCGTCGAGCGCGGCCCGTCCGAGCCGGACCAGCCGGCCGGCCAGATCGACGGTCCAGGTGGGCTGTCCGCGCTGGTCGTCCACCACGTCGAGGGTGTCCTTGACGCCCTCCAGCCTGATCATCGTCCGGACGAAGTTGGCGCCGCCCGCGCCGTAGAGCCAGGCCGTGCGCACGACGTAGCCCGTGTCGGGGAGGGTCTCCAGCACGGCGCGTTCACCGGCCAGTTTGGTGCGCCCGTAGGCGCTGCGCGGGGCGGTGGGGGCGTCCTCGGCGTACGGCCGCCCGCTGTCCCCGGCGAACACGTAGTCGGTGGAGACGTGCAGCAGGACGGCGCCGTGCTCGCGGCAGGCCGCGGCGAGGACCGCGGGTCCGGTGCCGTTGACCCGCAGTGCGGCGTCCTCCTGACTCTCCGCATCGTCGACGGCCGTCCAGGCCGCGCAGTTGACCACGACGGCCGGGCGGTGCGTGGCGAACGCCTCGCGGACGCGGTCCTGGTCGGCGATGTCCAGGGCCGTGCGGTCCGCGGCGACGGCGGTGACGTCCTCGTGGGCGAGTGCGGCCAGGACGTCCTGTCCGAGCATCCCGGCGGCCCCGGTCACCAGCCAGACCGGGCTCACAGGGCGGCCCTCCCCTTGAGCGGCTCCCACCAGGAGCAGTTCTCGCGGTACCACCGCACGGTCTCGGCGAGGCCGCCGCGGAAGTCCTTGCGGGGCTCGTAGCCGAGCTCCTCGCGGATCTTGGTGCAGTCGACCGAGTAGCGCCGGTCGTGGCCCTTGCGGTCCTCGACGTAGGTGACATCGGTGTCCCAGTCGGCGCCGCACGCCTCCAGGAGCAGTCCTGTGAGCTCCTTGTTGGAGAGCTCGGTGCCGCCGCCGATGTTGTAGACCTCGCCCGCGCGGCCCTTGGTGCGGACGAGTTCGATGCCCTGGACGTGGTCGTCGATGTGCAGCCAGTCGCGGACGTGGGCGCCGTCGCCGTACAACGGGACCGGCCGGCCCTCCAGCAGATTGGTGACGAAGAGCGGGATGACCTTCTCGGGGAAGTGGTGGTGCCCGTAGTTGTTGGAGCAGCGGGTCACCCGCACGTCGAGTCCGTGGGTGCGGTGGTAGGAGAGTGCGATGAGGTCGCTCGACGCCTTGGAGGCGGAGTACGGGGAGTTGGGCGCGAGAGGTTCGCTCTCGGTCCAGGAGCCCTCGTCGATCGATCCGTAGACCTCGTCGGTGGAGATGTGCACGAAGGTCCGGACGCCGGCCCGGTGCGCGGCGTCGACCAGGGTGTGGGTGCCCAGGACGTTGGTACGGACGAACTCGGCGCCGCCGTCGATGGAGCGGTCCACATGTGACTCGGCGGCGAAGTGCACCACCTGGTCGTGTCCGGCCATGAGGCCGCCGACCAGCTCCGCGTCGCAGATGTCGCCCTGTGTGAACGAGAATCCGGGGTGGTCGCGCACCTCGTCGAGGTTGGCCGGGTTGCCCGCGTAGGTGAGCTTGTCGAGCACGGTGACGGCGACGTCGCCCGGGCCGCCCGGGCCCAGCAGCGTACGGACGTAGTGGGAGCCGATGAAGCCGGCGCCGCCGGTCACCAGGATGTGGGTGGTCATGAGGAGATCTGAACCTTGCTGTGGTCGCCGAGGACGAGTCGGTGGGCGGACGGGCTGCGGGGTGCGGGGGTCACCTCTACCTCGTGGCCGATGAGGGAGGCCTCGACGCGGCGGACACCGTCGATCGAGGCTCCCCGCAGCACGATGGAGTACTCGATCTCGCTGTCCTCGATCCGGCAGTCATGGGCGACCGAGGTGAACGGCCCGACGTAGGCGTCGCTGATCACCGAGCGGGCGCCGATGATGGCGGGCCCGACGATCCGGCTGCGGGTGACCCGGGCGCCCGGCTCGATCCGGACCCGGCCGATGATCTCGCTCTCGTCGTCGACGTGAGCGCCCCGGGTACACGGCTCGACGGTCTCCAGCACGGTGCGGTTGACCTCCAGCATGTCGGTGACGTTGCCGGTGTCCTTCCAGTAGCCGCGGATCGTGGTGGAGCGGACGTCGCGCTCCTGGTCGATCAGCCACTGGATGGCGTGGGTGATCTCCAGCTCACCGCGCCAGGACGGGCGGATGGAGCGGACGGCCTCGTGGATGACCCGGGTGAAGAGGTAGACGCCGACGAGCGCCAGATCGCTCTTGGGCTCCTTCGGCTTCTCCTCCAGGGCCACGACCCTGCCGTCCCCGTCGAGTTCGGCGACACCGAACGAGGTCGGGTCGGGCACCTGGGTCAGGAGGATCTGGGCGTCGGGCCGGTCCGCGCAGAACCCCTCGACCAGACCGGCGATGCCTCCGACGATGAAGTTGTCACCGAGGTACATGACGAAGTCGTCGTCGCCCAGGAAGCGCTGGGCGATCAGGACCGCGTGTGCGAGGCCGAGCGGCTCGGACTGCGGGATGTAGGTGACGTCGATGCCGAACCGGGAGCCGTCGCCGACCGCCGTACGGATCTCCTCCTCGGTGTCCCCCACGATGATGCCGACCTCGGTGATGCCGGCTTCCGCGATGGCTTCGAGTCCGTAGAACAGCACCGGTTTGTTCGCCACCGGAACCAGTTGTTTGGCCGAGGTATGAGTAATGGGACGAAGACGGGTGCCTGCCCCACCGGAAAGTACGAGAGCCTTCACAGTTCTGCCCCACGATGAGTCGGCGGTCCTGTCGCAGCGGCTGCGACCTACCGGGTGACCATAGTCAGATTCGGCCACTCATCCGCAGCGAAACAGCTGCGTCTACCCGCTTACCGACTCGTCCGGAGGAAAAGCGACGGCCCCCCGTAACCATTCGGATTGCTTCGCACTCATCGGTTCACAGAAACCGCCACACACATGCGCGACATCGAACTCGATGTCGAATTCCCCGGAGTGCGCACACCCCTTTCGTACGCAGCTTCGGCGCGCACCTTCCGCACGCCTTCGCACCGTGCCTACGGGTGGCGAATCCGCCAGCCCCGCCAGGCGGATTCGATCATCTCGTCGACGCCGTACCGGGCCGACCAGCCCAGCTCCGCGCGGATCCGCTCCGCGCCCGCGACCACGCGCGCCGGGTCACCGGCGCGGCGGGCGGTCACCTCGGGGGCGACGTCCGCGCGGCCCGTCACCCGGAGGATGCGGTCGACCATCTCGCGCACCGAGCTGCCCTCGCCGCGGCCGATGTTCAGCGTGAGGTCCGTGCCGGGCCCGGCCCCCTCCAGCCGGCGGGCGGCCGCGAGGTGGGCGGAGGCGATGTCCTCCACATGGACGTAGTCGCGGATGCAGGTGCCGTCGGGTGTCGCGTAGTCGTCGCCGAAGATCCGCGGCCCCTCACCGGCCTCAAGGCGCTCGAAGACCATCGGGATGAGGTTGTAGACCCCGGCGTCGGCGAGTCCGGGCGAGGCCGCGCCTGCGACGTTGAAGTAGCGGAGCGAGGCGCAACGCAGTCCGTGGGCCCGGGCGGCGGCACGGATCAGCCATTCACCGACGAGCTTGGTCTCCCCGTACGGGCTCATCGGCGCGCAGGGGGTCTCCTCGGTGACGAGGCCGACGTCGGGCATGCCGTAGACGGCGGCCGACGAGGAGAACACCAGGCGGTCGGCACCGGCCGCGACCATGCTCTCCAGCAGCACCTCCAGACCGGTCACGTTCTCCCGGTAGTAGTGGAGGGGGCGCTCGACGGACTCGCCGACCTGCTTCTTGCCCGCGACATGAACCACACCTGTCACGGCGTGGTCATGGATCGCCGCGTCCAGGGCCGGCCGGTCCAGCACGCTGCCGACGACCAGGGGCACCCCGTCGGGCACGCTCCCGGCATTGCCCGTCGACAGGTCGTCGTACACGACCACCCGCAGGTCACCGGCGAGCATCGCCCGCACGACGTGCGCACCGATGTACCCGGCCCCACCCGTAACCATCCACGTCATTCTGTGCGTCTCTCCCTCTGTACACGGCTACACCCGTACACGGCTCTACCGAAAGGTTCACTCTGTGTGCACGGAATTTGAATCGGACAAATAATCGGATCAGTATTATCGTGCGCTGAGAAGCCTTGTTCGGTTGACATCCAGGGAACACCTGACGGTGGAGCAGGAACAAACACGAGATCACGGCAGGCGGATGTCGATCAATTACGCTGTTCAGGTGTTCAGGCGCTCCCCGATGATTCCACAATGCGAATCCGCGCCTTCGCACGGACCCGCAGACGGCTCTCTGGACTGGTGAAGGATGCCTCGACTGACACTCATCGTGCCTGCTTACAACGTGCGGGCGTATGTCCGGGAGTGCCTCGACTCCGTATTGCAACAGGACTTCACCGACTTCGAAGTCGTCGCTGTGGACGACTGCTCGCCGGACGGCTCCGGCGCCATCCTCGACGAGTACGCGGCGCGTGACGCCCGGGTCCGGGTGCTCCATCTCGGCGAGAACGTGGGACTGGGCCACGCCCGTAACGCCGGCATCGAACAGGCGACCGGCGACTACCTGATCTTCCTCGACAGCGACGACACCCTGACGCCCGGTTCGCTGAGCGCGATCGCCGGGCGGCTCGACGCGACGGACGACCCCGAGATCCTGATCTACGACTACATGCGCAGCTACTGGGACGGCCGGCTGCTTCCGAACCGGCGGGCCGGTCTCCTCGGTCCCGGCGACCCCGCGGCCTTCCCCCTGTCGGAGCGGCCCGAGCTGCTCGATCTGCTGCAGATCGTCTGGAACAAGGCCTACCGCCGCGATTTCATCGAGAGACACGGATTCCGATTCCCGTCCGGGTACTACGAGGACGCTCCCTGGACCTACACCACCCTGGTCGCGGCGGAACGCATCGCGCTGCTCGACCGCACCTGCGTGCTCTACCGGCAGCGCCGCGAGGGCGGAAACATCCTGCGCACGGTCAGCCGCAAGCATTTCGACGTATTCGACCAGTACGACCGCGTATTCGCCTATCTGGACGAACATCCGGAACACGATTCCTGGCGTCCCGCGCTTTTCGGAAAAATGGTCGACCACTATCTCACCGTGCTGGAAAAGCCGGGCCGCCTCCCCAGGAATGCGCGGTCCGACTTCTTCCACCGGGCGGCCGCCGACTACAACCGCCGGCTGCCCGAGGGGTTCGAGCGTCCGAGCGGTGGCCGCGGTTACAAGTACGCGCTGCTCGGCAAGGATTCCTATCTGGCCCTGACCGGCGTCACCCGGGCGAACCGGGCACGCCACCGGGCGCGGGCGCGCGCCGGCGAGCGCGTCAACCAGGCCAAGCGCGCCGCGATGCGGGTGTTCTACCGGTCCCAGCTGCGGCTGCCGACCGACGAGAACCTCGCGGTCTTCTCCGCCTACTGGAGCCGGGGCTACTCGTGCAACCCCGCGGCCATCGACGCCGAGCTGGCCCGGCTGGCCCCGCACATCCGCCGGGTCTGGGCGGTACGCGCGGAGCATGTGAGCCAGGTACCCAAGGGGGTCGAGGTGGCTGTCGTCGGCTCCCGCGAGTACTGGACGGCGCTGGCCCGCGGCACGTACTTCATCAACAACGTGAACTTCACGGACGCCCTGGTCAAGCGGGACGGCCAGATCCATCTGCAGACCCACCACGGCACCCCGCTGAAGACGATGGGGCTCGACCAGGCCGACTACCCGGCCTCCACGAGCATGAAGATGGAAGACCTGTTGCGGCGGTGCGACCGCTGGGACTACAGCCTTTCGTCCAACAGCTTCTCCACCTCGGTGTGGGAGCGGGTCTATCCGTGTTCCTTCACCTCGCTGGAGACCGGCTATCCGCGCAACGACGTGCTGATCAACGCCGGAGCCGAGGAGGTCGCGGGGGCCCGTAGCGAACTCGGTGCGGCGGACGGCTCCAAGGTCTTTCTCTACATGCCGACCCACCGTGAATACCAGAAGGAGTTCACCCCGCGGATCGACCTCGAGAAGCTGGCCGACGAGCTGGGCCCCGACGTCACGCTGCTGGTGCGGGGCCACTACTTCTACAAGGCCGCCGGCCGGCTCGCCGAGCTCCAGGCCAGCGGCCGCGTGATCGACGTGTCGGCGCACCGGAGCGTGGAGCGGCTCTACCTCGCGGCCGACGCCCTGATCACCGACTACTCGTCGGCGATGTTCGACTACGCCAACCTCGACCGGCCGATCGTGATCTTCGCCGACGACTGGGAGACGTACAAGGTCGTCCGCGGCAGCTACTTCGACCTGATGGCCGAGCCCCCCGGCGCCGTAGCCACCAGCCAGGCGCAGCTCACCGGGATCCTTCGGTCCGGCGAGTGGCAGAGCCCGGCGTCCGCCGCTCTGCGCAGCGCGTTCCGTGAGCGCTTCTGCGACTTCGACGACGGCCGGGCGTCCGAGCGGGTCGTCCGCAGAGTCTTCCTGGGCGAGGAGAACCTCCTTCCCGTCGTACCGCTCGCCGACCGCAGGACGGCACCCACCCCAGCCCAGGCGCTCGAGCTGTTCGAGCGGGTCTGACCGAAAGGAACCTCCAGCCATGGCCCCTCGCCTCAGCGTCATCGTGCCGATCTACAGCGTGGAGCAGTACCTGCCCGCCTGCCTGGACTCACTGGCTGCGCAGACCCTCAGGGACCTCGAAGTCATCATGGTGAATGACGGGTCCCCCGACGATTCGGCCGCCATCGCGGCCTCGTACGAGGCCCGCGACCCGCGGTTCCGGCTGATCACCAAGGAGAACGCGGGCCTCGGCGCCGCACGGAACACGGGGCTCGGACTCCTCTCGCCCGAGAGCGAGTTCGTCGCCTTCGTCGACAGCGACGACATGATTCCGCCGGATGCCTACCGCCTCATGCTGGCAAGCCTGGACGAGAGCGGTTCGGACTTCATCACGGGCAACGTGCTGCACATCAACAGGACCAAGGTGTGGCAGTCCCCGATGCACCGCATCCTCGCCGGCGGCGCCGTCCAGCGGACCCACGTGTCCGTGAACAGGAAGCTGCTCAACGACAAGATCGCCTGCAACAAGGTCTTCCGGCGCTCGTTCTGGGAGAAGCACAGGCTGGCCTTCCCCGAAGGTGTGCTCTACGAGGACGTTCCGGTCATCGTGCCCGCGCAGTTCCTGGCCGAGGCCGTCGACATCATCAGCACCCCCACGTACTACTGGCGGCTGCGCGAGGGCGAGGGCACCCCGTCCATCACCCAGCGCAGGACCGAGCCGAAGGCCGTACGTGACCGCTCCGCCGCGGTGGAGTCGGTGAGCCGCTTCTTCGGCAAGCAGCCCGGGGAGGAGGCCGCGACGCTGAAGCGCGAGTACGACCGCACCGTGCTCAAGGGCGATCTGCGGATCTTCCTCAACGTGCTTCCCGACGGGGACGAGGAGTTCCGCGCCGAGTTCCTGCGCGTCATCAACCAGTACCTGAACCAGGTGGATCCGCAGGTGGTCATGGAGCTGACCGCCACCCAGCGGGTCAAATGGCTGCTGGTGCGCAAGCACGCCATGACCGAGCTGGTCGATCTGATCAATTCCGAGCGGCGCGGCGACCCGATCGAGATCGAGGGGCGGCTCCGGAAGTACGCGAGTTTCTCCGCCCTGGACCACAGTGCCGACCTGATACCCAAGCGAGCTCGACGGATCGACCCCGACCTCACGCCCCGTGCCCCGCTCCAGAAGATCACCTGGGAGAACGGGAAACTGCGCCTGTCCGGCCACGCGTGGATCGACCGCATCGACCAGTCGACGAAGCACAGCGCCGTCAAGGTCCTGGCGCTCAAGAAGCACGGCTCGCGACGACGCACGGTGCTGCCCCTGCGCAACGTCTACAGCCCGGAGTGCACCGCGCTGTCCCCCCGGAAGCAGAACAACTACGACTGGGCGGGCTGGGAGCTGCTCTTCGACCCCGCGAAGCTCCGCAGGGGCGGCCAGTGGGTGGAGGGCACCTGGCACGTCGGCCTGGGCATCGCCTCCGCCGGGCTGGTCCGCAAGCGTGCCGTGCACGCGAGTGGAGCGGGTTCGGCCAATCATGCGCCGTACCAGTGGCTGGACGAGAACTTCCGGCTGCTCCCCAACACCTCCACGGGTGCCCTGAAGCTGCGTGTCGAGCGGGTACGCGCCCTGATCACCGGTCACCGTGCCGTGGACGAGAACGTGGAGATCGAGGGCGAGATCCGCGTCCCGCTGACGGCGGGCGAGTCGGTGAACCTGGAGGTCTCCAACCGCAAGAGCGGGGAGGTCATCTCCTACCCCGCCGTCCTGGAACCCGCTCCGGACGGCCGCGCCTCCTTCCGGGTCACGGTGCCGCTCAAGGACATCGCGCTGCTGCCCGAACACCAGGACGCCGTCGACGAGGGAACCTCCGCGGAAGGCGCCAATCCGGCCCTGGCCTCACGGCGCAACTGGAGCACCGAACTCGTCGCCGCCGCCCCCGACGGGACGGAGCGCCGGTTCGGCACCGTGGTCCGTGACGGACTCGCCGACCGCCAGATCCGGCTCCCCGCCACCCTCGCCGAGGGTGCCGAGCGGAACGAGCTCGCGCTGGTCTCGGGAAGCAACGGCTACCTGAAGTTCTCCGGACGCCCGGTCCAGGCCAGGATGACCGCAGTGCGGATGGTCGATGGCGAGTACGTCGTCCACGGTTCCACGCCGGCCGATCTGAGCGATCCGTCCTTCGTCGTCAAGGCCCGTGACTTCTTCGACGAGAAGACCGTGCCGCTCCAGGTCCTCCCGGACGGTACGTTCGTCGCCAGGTTCACCCCTTCGGCCATGCCGGGATCCAACGGCCCCCGCCCGCTGAAGAGCGGCCGGTGGAACTTCTACCTGCGGTCCGGGGACGGCAGCCCCGACGTACCCTTCGTCATCGACCGGCTCGCCGTGCCGACCTTCCCGGTCTCCGGCGAACACGCGGGTCGTGAGTACCACTTCGAATCCCGCTGGTACGACTTCCCCCAGCTGCAGTGCCCCTCCGATCTGACCATCCTCGAACGCGGCCGCTACCGGCAGGACAGGCTGCACCACGAGGTGTACGAGGCCGGTCGCACGAAGCCGCTGCGCGACGCCGTGCTGTACATCAGCTACAACGGCAAGCAGTACTCCGACAGCCCTCGCGCCATCCACGAGGAGCTGCTCCGGCGCAACGCGGATGTCCAGCACCTGTGGCTGGTCAGGGACGGGCAGGTGGACCTGCCGCCCACGGCCGAGAAGGTCCGCTTCTGGGGAACCGAGTGGTACGACGCGCTGGCCCGCTGCCGGTACATCGTCACCAACGCCCACCTCCCCCACTGGATCGAGCGCCGGCCGGGGCAGGTCATCGTCCAGACCTGGCACGGCACCATGCTGAAGAAGATCGGCCTGGACATCGACGCGCCGAAGTTCAACCCGCAGTACCACGACCAGCTCAGGCAGGAGTCCCGCAGCTGGAACATGCTGGTGTCCTCCAACCGGTTCAGCACCCCGATCCTCAAGCGGGCCATGGGGTACGACGGCGAGATCGTCGAGACCGGCTACCCGCGCAACGACTACCTCTACGCACCCGACCTCCAGGCCCGGGCCAAGGAGATCAAGGCACGGATCGGGCTGCCGGACGGCAAGAAGGTGGTGCTCTACGCCCCCACCTGGCGCGATGACCTGGCACACCGGCAGGGGCAGTTCAAGTTCGATCTGCGGCTCGACACCGAGCAGGCGCGGGAGCGGCTCGGTGACGATCACATCCTGCTGATCCGTCGCCATTCCAACGTGGTGGACAGCATCCCCGGGGCAGGGAACGGATTCGTCTTCGACGTGTCCGAGTACCCCGACATCGCCGATCTCTACCTCATCGCCGACGTCATGGTCACGGACTACTCGTCCGTGATGTTCGACTACGCGCATCTCAGGCGGCCGATGCTCTTCTTCACCTACGACCTGGAGCACTACCGGGACCAGCTGCGCGGCTTCTACTTCGACTTCGAGAACGACGCACCCGGTCCGCTGATCAGCACGTCCGAGGAGCTGATCGGCGCGATCCGCGACATCGACGAGGTGGCGGCCGCGCACGAGGAGCGCTACGAGCGGTTCCACCGGCTCTTCTGCGACCTGGACGACGGCCACGCCTCGGCCCGGGTGGTGGACCGCATGCTGGAGAAGGCGAAGGAACTCTCCGACGAACGCGAGTAACGAGCCCCGGCGCAAAAAAGCCGGGCACGGCCGGAGAATCCGGCCGTGCCCGGCTTCCAGGAAGCCCCGAGCCCTACGCGAACGGGTCGAACTCCTGGTACTCCTTGCTGACGTCGTCGCGCTCTTCCTCACGGTCGCGCCGGCGCTGCGCGGCCGGACGCGGCTCCTCGAGCCTGTGGTCCTCGCCACGGCGGCCGAGCATCTCCGCGCCGGCCGTCACCGTCGGCTCCCAGTCGAAGACGACGGCGTTGTCCTCGGCCCCGATGGCCACCCCGTCGCCCGCCCGGGCGCCGGCCTTGCGCAGCGCGTCCTCGACACCGAGCCGGTTCAGCCGGTCCGCCAGGTATCCGACGGCCTCGTCGTTGTTGAAGTCGGTCTGGCGCACCCAGCGCTCCGGCTTCTCGCCACGCACCCGGTAGATGCCGTCGTCCTCCAGGACCACGGTGAAACCGGCGTCGTCCACGGCCTTGGGCCGGATGACGATACGGGTCGCCTCCTCCACCGGCTTGGCGGCACGCGCCTCGGCGATGACGCCGGCCAGCGCGAAGGAGAGCTCCTTGAGACCGGTACGGGCCACTGCCGACGCCTCGAAGACGCGGTAGCCGCGGGCCTCCAGGTCCGGACGGATCATGTCCGCCAGGTCCTGGCCGTCCGGGATGTCGATCTTGTTGAGGACGACGATGCGGGGCCTGTCCTCCAGCCCCCCGTACAGCTTGAGCTCCTCCTCGATCATGTCGAGGTCGGAGACCGGGTCACGGTCGGACTCCAGCGTCGCCGTGTCCAGCACGTGCACGAGCACCGAGCAGCGCTCGACGTGGCGCAGGAACTCCAGGCCGAGGCCCTTGCCCTGGCTGGCGCCCGGGATCAGGCCCGGAACGTCGGCGATGGTGTAGACGGTGCTGCCCGCGGTGACCACGCCCAGGTTCGGGACCAGGGTCGTGAACGGGTAGTCGGCGATCTTCGGCTTGGCCGCCGAGAGCACCGAGATCAGGGAGGACTTGCCGGCGCTCGGGTAGCCCACCAGGGCGACGTCGGCGACGGTCTTGAGCTCCAGGACGATGTCCCGGCTCTCACCGGGCTCGCCGAGCAGCGCGAAGCCGGGGGCCTTGCGGCGGGCGGAGGCCAGCGCGCCGTTGCCGAGGCCGCCGCGGCCGCCCTGGCCTGCGACGAACATGGTGCCCTGGCCGACCAGGTCGGCGAGCACGTTGCCGTCCGTGTCGAGCACGACGGTGCCGTCCGGCACGGGCAGGATCAGGTCCTGGCCCTCCTTGCCGGTGCGGTTGTCACCGGCACCGGGCTGGCCGTTGGTGGCCTTGCGGTGGGGGTGGTGGTGATAGTCGAGGAGCGTGGTGACTGCCTGGTCGACGATCAGGGTCACGTCACCGCCACGGCCGCCGTTGCCGCCGTCCGGGCCGCCGAGCGGCTTGAACTTCTCACGGTGAACGGAGGCGCAGCCGTGGCCCCCGTTACCCGCGGCGGCATGCAGCTCGACGCGGTCCACGAAGGTGGTCATGGTTGGAACCTCCAGTTACATACGTGCAGAAATGTCTCGCTCGTGCCCCTGTAGGAGCAACACGCGAAAGGCGGACCCACTTCCCGTAAAAGGAAGTGAGGTCCGCCTCCACGTCAAACCGCTCTACGAGCGCCGAAAATCAGCCGGCGATCGGAACGATGTTCACGACCTTGCGGCCACGGTGCGTGCCGAACTCGACCGCACCGGCGGCGAGGGCGAACAGCGTGTCGTCGCCGCCACGGCCGACGCCCGTGCCCGGGTGGAAGTGGGTGCCGCGCTGGCGGACCAGGATCTCACCGGCGTTGACGGCCTGACCGCCGAAGCGCTTCACGCCGAGCCGCTGAGCATTGGAATCGCGCCCGTTCCGGGTGGAAGATGCGCCCTTCTTGTGTGCCATGTGTTCTCAGTCCCTTACTTCGCAGCCGCGGGGATACCGGTGACCTTGATCGCCGTGTACTGCTGGCGGTGACCCTGGCGACGGCGGTAGCCGGTCTTGTTCTTGTAGCGAAGGATGTCGATCTTCGCACCCTTGTGGTGGTCCACGATCTCGGCCTGGACCTTGATGCCGTCCAGCACCCACGGGTCGCTGGTCACTGCGTCGCCGTCGACAACGAGCAGGGTAGAGAGCTCTACCGTGTCGCCAACCTTGGCGGTGGGAATCTTGTCAACCTCAACGATGTCGCCGACAGCAACCTTGTGCTGGCGACCACCGCTGCGCACGATGGCGTACACGCGGATCTCACTCTCACTCGAAGCGAAAACCTCTGAAGCCAGCCGCTCACACGGGTCCGGGGACCCGTGATGATCCGGATTGGACGAGCGGCCTCTCCCGAACGAGCGGGAGGTGAGTGCTCAGAGGTGTGGCGAAACAAACGCCGACGGTCAAGATTACGGGGCCCCGTACAGCCGGGTCAAACCGGGCCCCGTTCCCCGGCCCGGCCTCAGGACCCGAGGGCCCCGAGGTACTCGGCGTAGGCGTCCCGGATCCCGTCCGGGGGCAGGTCCAGATGCTCCAGGATCGTGTACCGGCCCGGTCTGGTCCGGGGTGCGTAGCCGACCACCGAGACGAACTCGTCCGCAGTGAACCCGATCTCCTCCGCGGTGACCGGCAGACCGTGGCGCCGCAGCGTCTCGGCCATCCGTACGGACTCCTGGTGCGCGCCGCGCAGGTGCATCGCGAACGCCGCCCCCAGACCGCACTGCTCACCGTGGCTCGCCGCGCGCTTGGGGAAGAGCAGGTCGAAGGCGTGGTTGATCTCGTGGCAGGCACCGGAGGCGGGACGGCTGTCCCCCGACACCGACATCGAGATGCCGGTCAGTACCAGCCCCTCCGCCAGCACCTGGAGGAAGCCGTCGTCCGCGAGGGTCCCGGGGTGACGCAGCACGGCCTCACCGGCCTGCCGGGCCATCGCGGCGGCCAGTCCGTCCATGTCCTCGCCGTTGACCCGGTGGGCGAGCTCCCAGTCCGCCACCGCGGAGATGTTGGAGAGCGCGTCACCGATCCCGGACCGTACGAAGCGGACCGGTGCCTCACGGATGATGTCGAGGTCGATCACGACGGCGATCGGGTTCGGGACACCGTACGAGCCGCGGCCCGCGTCGTTGTCCAGCGTGGCCACCGGTGAGCACAGACCGTCGTGGGACAGGTTCGTCGCCACGGCGACCAGCGGCAGCCCGACGCGCGCCGCGGCGAACTTCGCACAGTCGATGATCTTGCCGCCGCCGAGGCCGACGACGGCGTCGTACCGGCCGGACTTCATGGCCTCCGCGAGCTTGACGGCATCGTCCAGGGTGCCGCCGCCCACCTCGAACCAGGAAGCACCCGGCAGGCTGTCCGAGAGCCGCTCCCGCAGCGCCCGGCCCGAACCCCCGCTGATCGCGATCGCCAGCTTGCCCGAGCCGGAGATCCGCTGGTCGGCGAGGACGACCGCCAGATCGGCCAGCGCGCCCGCCCGGATGTCGACGACGACCGGTGCGGGGATAAGCCGGGTCAGTACTGGCACGCGATCTTCCTGCCCTTGGCCAGGTCCTCGTGGTTGTCGATCTCGACCCACGTGACGTCACCGATGGGCTCCACGTCGACCCTGAAGCCCCGGTCGACGAGCTCCTGGTAGCCGTCCTCGTAGTAGAGGTCCGGGTCCCGCAGATACGTGGTCCTCAGCGCGTCGGCCAGTTCCTCGGCGGCCTCTCCCTCGATGAGGGTGACACCGATGTACTCGCCGGTGGCCTCGGCCGGGTCCATCAGCTTCGTGATCCGCTGAACACCCTTCTCGGGGTCGACGACGACCTTCATCTCCTCGTCGGCGAGCTGCTTCACCGTGTCGAGGGCGAGGATGATCCGCTTGCCCTCGCCGCGTGCGGCGAGCAGCGTCTTCTCGACGGAGACGGGATGCACGGTGTCTCCGTTGGCGAGGATCACGCCGTCCTTGAGGGCGTCACGGCCGCACCAGAGGGAGTAGGCGTTGTTCCACTCCTCGGCCTTGTCGTTGTCGATCAGCGTGAGCGTGACGCCGTACTTCGCCTCGAGGGCGGCCTTGCGCTCGTACAGGGCCTCCTTGCGGTAGCCCACGATGATCGCGACATCGGTCAGGCCCACCTCGGCGAAGTTGCCCAGTGTCAGGTCGACGACGGTCAGGCTCTCCTCGTCCCCCTCGGGGCCGACCGGCACCAGGGCCTTGGGAAGCGTGTCGGTGTAGGGGCGCAGACGGCGGCCTGCGCCGGCCGCCAGAATCATGCCGATCATGAGGGTTCTCCTCGGTCCGTGGTGTGGATGGCTCGGATGGGGTGCGTGCGGGCGCGGCCGCTCAGAGCTCGGCCGCCACGAAGGCCCGCAGCCAGGTACGGAAGTCCGGGCCCAGGTCCTCGCGCTCGCAGGCGAGTCTGACGATGCTCCGCAGATAGTCGCCGCGGTCGCCGGTGTCGTAGCGGCGGCCGCGGAAGACGACGCCGTGCACCGGACCGCCGAGCCTCTCGTCGGCTGCCAGCTGCTGCAGGGCGTCGGTCAGCTGGATCTCGCCGCCCCGGCCCGGCAGCGTGTCCCGCAGCACTCCGAAGACGGCGGGGTCCAGGACATAGCGTCCGATGACCGCCAGACTGCTGGGGGCCTCGCCTGCCTCCGGCTTCTCGACCAGTCCGGTGACCCGGACGACGTCGTCCTCCGGCGTGGTCTCCACCGCGGCGCATCCGTACATGTGGATCTGCTCGGGTGCGACCTCCATCAGCGCGACGACGCTGCCGCCGTCGCGCTCCCGGATCTCGGCCATGCGGGTCAGCAACGGGTCGCGCGGGTCGATCAGGTCGTCGCCGAGCAGGACCGCGAACGGCTCGGCACCCACGTGCGGTTCCGCGCACAGGACCGCATGCCCGAGGCCCTTCGGGTCGCCCTGCCGGACGTAGTGCACGGTCGCCAGATCACTGGACTCCCGGACCCGGTCCAGCCGTTCGCCGTCGCCCTTGCGGGTGAGCGCCGACTCCAGCTCGTGGTTCCGGTCGAAGTGGTCCTCCAGGGCGCGCTTGTTGCGCCCGGTGATCATCAGCACATCGGTCAGCCCCGCCGCGGCCGCCTCCTCCACGACGTACTGGATCGCCGGCTTGTCGACCACCGGCAGCATCTCCTTGGGCGTCGCCTTCGTCGCCGGCAGGAACCGGGTACCGAGCCCGGCGGCAGGTACAACGGCCTTCTGGATCCTGTGCATGTGCTGAGACTTCCGTGTGGGGGCGGGAGCGGCCGGCACCGGAACGCAGCAGGCCGGCCCCGTGGAGGGACCGGCCTGACTGCGTCACGCGCGGTACGAGGGGATCAGACCTCGTCGGCCGAAGCCGTGACGGCGGACGACGACTGCTCGGCCGCCACCGTCTTCTTCGCCGCCTTCTTGGCCGTCGTCTTCTTCGCGACGGTCTTCTTGGCCGCCGTCTTCTTGACGGCCGCCTTCTTGGCCGTGGCCTTCTTCGCGGTCTTGCGGGCCGCCTTCTTGGCCGGTGCCGGTTCGGCCTCCGCCTCAGCGGCGGACTCCGGCTCGGCACCCGTCACCACGACGACCTCGGCGTCCTCGGCACCTGCGGGGGAACCCGCGGGCGCGGTGGCCTTACGGGTCGCCCTGCGCCGGGCACGCGGCGGTGCGGCCGGCTCCTCGGCGGGGGCCTCGGCGTGCGGCGCCTCGACGACCGGGTCCTCCGCGGCGACCGGGTCGGCGACGGACACCGGCTCCTCGGCGACCGGGGCGGGCTCGGGGACCACGACCGGCTCGGCGGCCGGGGCGGGCGAACCCGCCGGGGCGGTCGCCTTACGGGTTGCCCGACGGCGCGTACGGCCCTGCGGCGCCTCGGCCGGGACCTCGGCGACCTGGGTCTCGGCAACCGGCTCCGGCTCCACCACGGGCTCCGGCTCCACGACCGGCTCGGCCACCGGGGCCGGGGCGGACGCGGACCGCGGGGCGCCGGCCGGGGCCGTCGCCTTACGGGTCGCCCGGCGACGGCCACGGCCGCGCCCTGCTGCCGCCTCGGCCTCGGCCGGGCTGCTGTACAGCTCCTCGTCCGGGACGAACTCCGGCTCGGGAAGCGCCAGCGGAGCGGCCACCTCCGCAGCCACCTCCGCCTCGGTCTCGACGTCGGTGTCCGTCTCGGAGACGTGCTCGTGGTCGTGGTCGTGCTCCTGGCCCGAACCACCGCGGCGCTTCTTGGAACGCTTCCCGTTGCCGCCGCCGCCCACCGAGGTGGGCTGCTCCATGTGCACGATCACGCCGCGCCCGTTGCAGTGGACACAGGTCTCGGAGAAGGACTCCAGCAGACCCTGGCCGACCCGCTTGCGGGTCATCTGGACCAGGCCCAGCGAGGTGACCTCGGCGACCTGGTGCTTCGTACGGTCGCGACCCAGGCACTCCAGCAGACGCCGCAGCACCAGGTCCCGGTTGGACTCCAGCACCATGTCGATGAAGTCGACGACGACGATGCCACCGAGGTCGCGCAGCCGCAGCTGACGCACGATCTCCTCGGCCGCCTCCAGGTTGTTCTTGGTGACGGTCTCCTCGAGGTTGCCGCCCTGACCGGTGAACTTGCCGGTGTTGACGTCGACGACGACCATCGCCTCGGTCTTGTCGATCACCAGCGAGCCGCCGCTCGGCAGGTAGACCTTGCGGTCCAGCGCCTTCATGAGCTGCTCGTCGATCCGGTACGTCGCGAAGATGTCGACCTCGGAGGTCCACCGCGACAGCCGGTCCGTCAGGTCGGGGGCCACGTGCGAGACGTAACCGTAGATGGTCTCCCACGCATCGTCACCGCTGACGATGACCTTGGAGAAGTCCTCGTTGAAGATGTCGCGGACGACCCGGACGGTCATGTCCGGCTCGCCGTAGAGCAGCGTCGGCGCGTTGGAGCTGCCGCTGCTCTTCGACTTCTTCTGGATGTCCTCCCACTGCTGCTGCAGGCGCTCGACATCGCGGCGCAGCTCGTCCTCGCTCGCGCCCTCAGCCGCGGTACGGACGATGACGCCCGCGTCCTCGGGGACGATCTTCTTGAGGATGGTCTTCAGCCGGGCGCGCTCGGTGTCGGGCAGCTTGCGGCTGATCCCGGTCATCGAGCCCTCGGGCACGTAGACCAGGTAGCGGCCGGGCAGCGAGACCTGGCTCGTCAGGCGGGCGCCCTTGTGGCCGATCGGGTCCTTCGTCACCTGGACGAGGACGGACTGGCCGGACTTGAGCGCGCTCTCGATACGGCGCGGCCCGTGGGCCATTCCGAGCGCCTCGAAGTTGACCTCACCGGCGTACAGGACGGCGTTGCGGCCCTTGCCGATGTCGACGAACGCGGCCTCCATGGACGGCAGGACGTTCTGGACCTTGCCCAGGTAGACGTTGCCGACGTAGCTGGTGGCCTGCTCCTTGTTGACGTAGTGCTCGACGAGCACGTTGTCCTCGAGGACGCCGATCTGGGTGCGCTCGCCGCTCTGGCGGACGACCATGACACGCTCGACGGCCTCACGACGGGCGAGGAACTCCGCCTCGGTGATGATCGGAACCCGACGACGGCCCTGCTCGCGGCCCTCGCGACGGCGCTGCTTCTTCGCCTCCATACGGGTCGAGCCCTTGATGGACTGGACCTCGTCGAAGCCGGTGCCGGGCTCGCGCTCGGCTTCCTTCTTACGGGGTTCGCGGACCTTGACGACCGTGCGCTCCGGGTCGTCCGTGCCGTTCTCGGCGTCGGACGAGGAGTCACCACTGCGACGGCGGCGACGGCGACGACGCCGGCTGCTGCTCGACCCGGAGGCGCCGGAGTCGTGGTCGTCCTGCTCCTCGTCGCCCTCGTCCTCGGACTCCTGGGCGCGCTCGTGCTCGTCTTCGGACTGCTCGGCGGCGTCGTCCGCGTGCTGCTCGGCGGCGTCGTCCTCGGCGGACTCACCACGGCGGCGGCGGCGGCCACCGCGACGACGACGGCGCGACGGGCGGTCGCCGTACTCGTCGGTCTCCTCCCCGTCCTGCTCGGCGTCGCTCTCGCCCGAAGGCTCCTGCTCGTCCTCGTCCTGCTCCTGGACCGGGGCGGCGGCCGGAACGGGCGCGGCGGCGGGCTCGGCCTCGGCGGCCTCACCGCGGCGGCGGCGGCGACGGCGCGAGCCGCTCTGCGGCGCGGCCTCGGCGGGGGCGGCCGTCTCGGCGGGGGCGGACTGCTCCTCCACCGCCGTGACCTCGTCCTCGGGCTCCTCGTCGTGCGAGACCGGACCCGCGGCGGCCGCAGCGGCGGCCGCGGTCTCCGGGGTCTGGAACATCGGCTCGGCGAAGACCGGCGCCTGGAACACGGCGACGGCGGGGCGCTCGGCCCGACGGCTCCGGCGCACGGGCTCCTCGACCTTGCCGGTGAACTCGGGCCGGCCCGCCGCGGCGGTGGCCCGGCGACGCTGACGGCCGCGCGGGGCGGCCTCCTCGACCTCGGCGGTCTCGGCGGCCAGCTCCTCCACCGCTTCCTCGGGCAGACTCTCGCCCGTCTGGACCTCGGTGCGCTCCTCGGCGGCCTCCGTGACCTGCGGGGCACCCGCGGGAGAGGTCGCCTTACGGGACGCACGACGACGGCCGCGCGGGGCCTCGACCGGCTCGGCCGGCTCGGCGGACTCAACGGGCTCGGCCGTCTCGGTGACCTCGGCCGGCTGCGCCGGCTCGGCGGCGGCCTCGGTCCGGGCGGCCTGCGGCGCACCGGCGGGGGCGGAGGCCCTGCGCCGGGTACGGCCACGCGGCGCCTCGGCCACAGCGGGCTCGACGGCCTCGGCCGCGACGGCCTCCTCGACGATCTCGGCCACCTCGGCGGCCTGCGGCGCACCCGCCGGGGCGGTCGCCTTACGGGACGCACGACGACGCGCACGCGGCGCCTCGACCGGCACCTCGGCCTCTTCCTCGGCCGGCGCCGCAACCGGTTCCACGACCTCGACGGCCTCGGCGGCCTGCGGCGCACCCGCCGGGGCGGTCGCCTTACGGGACGCACGACGACGCGCACGCGGCGCCTCGACCGGCTCCACGGTCTCCTCCTCGGCCGGCGCCGCGACCGCGGCAGCCGGCTCCACGATCTCGACCGCCTCGGCGGCCTCCGGCGCACCTGCCGGGGCGGTCGCCTTACGGACGGCACGACGGCGCGCACGAACGGGCGGCGCGGCCTCGGCCTCTGCGGTGTTCTCGGTGCTGCTCTCCGACACTCCGGCGTCAACGGCCGGTATGGCCGACGACTCGGCTCCGGCCTGTGCGCCCGCTGTCGGCGGGCCCGCCGGGCGGGATGCGGCACGGCGCCTGCGGCGCGGCGGCAGCTTGTCCCCGGGGGTGTTGTTGTCTTCTGCGTTCCCGGTGGTGCCGGGTTCGGTGGACTGAGGCATGCGGGCGGTTCTCCCGTCGGGCTCCCGGGCGCCGCGCCTGATTCCGGTCCGGCACGGTCCGCATGGTGTACGCGGTACCGCCGTCCGGGGCGCGGGCGCCGCACGGGAACTGAATGTCTGGCTCGCCGGTTCCGTACGCGTTGTGCGTACGGCCTGGCGAAAGTCTTATGGGTCAGCGCACAGCCCGGCCCAGGTGGCTCCCGAGTCCGAGGGCTGCGCTACGACGACCGCCTTACGCGGAACCTGCACCCTCCGGCGCCGTCGCGACGGCGGTCCCGGTGGCCGTGGGTAGAGCGGCCGGGGCTGCCTCGCGGTCAGGCGCGAGCGGGTCGGTCACCGTGCCGGACTCCTCGTCGAAGAGCCCCTGCGCCAGCCTGGTCACCGCTGCGGGGACCGGCGGCGCCAGGTCGGCCACAACGCGGAGACCGGACAGGACGTCGTCAGGCCGAACGGCAGGTGTCACGTGCCGAACAACCAGCCGCAGTATCGCACAGGCCTTGTCCCCGGGCCTATCAGGCTGATGATCAAGGGCCTGCAGGTCGACCACCGCGGAGCGGGCGTCGAAGCTCCGCATGCCGTTCTTCGTACGGCGCTCGACCTCGACGGTCTCGGCCGCGTTGAACGCGGCTACGGCCTTCTCGGCGTCCTCCACGGCGACCCCGTTCAGCCGCATCTCCCAGATGGAGGCGGTGAGCCGGTCGGCGAGACCCGAAGTGCGGGCCTCGACGGCGTCGGTGATGTCGAGACCGTCCGGCAGCGAGTCGTTGAGCAGCTCGCGCAGCGTGCCCGGATCACGGGCCTCGGTGAGCGCGATCTCCAGGAACTCGGCCTCGCTGCCCGTGCCGGTGGGTGCGGCGTTGGCGTACGAGACCTTGGGGTGCGGGGTGAACCCCGCCGAGTAGGCCATGGGCACCTCGGAGCGGCGCAGCGCCCGCTCGAAGGCACGCTGGAAGTCTCGATGACTGGTGAACCGGAGGCGGCCGCGCTTGGTGTAGCGCAGTCGGATGCGCTGCACTGCCGGTGCGGGCGGCGGGCCTTCGGGCTGTCGCTTGCCCAGTGGTTCTTCTCCTCGGTGCGGAGCGGACGCGGTGGCACGCCGCCCTCGAAATACGGGTGGCCCCGGGGCGTCCGGTCCGGCTCACCCCCGCTGAACGGATTTCACTTCCGCAGGGAGATCTCTGGTCCGGGCGCCGCGCTGGGCACAGTCGTCGCTTGTTGCGTATCACCCAGAGTACGCGCAGACAGGCTTCCCGGTTCCCGGGGCTCGCGTTCGCGCACTCCGCCGACCAGCGCCCGCCATGCGTCGCTCCTGGCCTGCCGGACGGTCTCGCGGGCCGTGCGCAGCGTCTGCCGGGCCGTCCGGCCCACCGCTAGGGCGGCCCGCCCGGCGGGGGCGAACACGGCGTCGCGCAGGAAATGCCCGACCGGGGTGCACACCGTGCGATAGGCCCAGGCCACCGGCGCCCCGACGAGACGCCACGCCAGCCGGGCCAGCGCCCGGCCGACGGCCCGCGAGATGAATCCGGCGACCCGCCAGGCAACGCCGAACGCGGCGGCGGTCTCCCGGCCGACGGGGGTCAGGATCCGCCGGTACACCCAGACCACCGGGCTGACGAGAAGCACCGTGACCAGCCACCGGACGGCGGCCCACAGCCCCCGGCAGCCGGCCTCGATGCCGCGGACCAGCAGACCGAGCAGCCAGGCGATGCCGTGACCCAGTGGAGTGAGCAGTTCCCGGTAGGTCCACACCAGCGGCAGCACGATCAGATGCCCCACCAGCCAGGCGACGGCCGGCCCCAGCGGCTTCAGGACGTAGCGCCACAGGAGGACGACCGGCATGACGCACACGACGGTGAGCAGCCACCTCACCGCTGTGGCGAAGCCGCGTCCGGCCGGGAGCACGAGCGCCCGCCAGACCCACCGCAACCCGTGCCCGACCGGAGTGAGCACCTGCTCGTACAGCAGGACGAGCGGCACCACGATCCCGTACCGCACTCCCGGCACCACCACGTACCGCCACAGCGCGACCCACGGCCACACGAACACCGCCATGGCCAGCCACCGCAGCCCGTGCCCCAGTGGGGTCAGCACCTGCGCGTACAGCCAACGGGCCGGGATCGCGACCAGCACCTCGAAGAGCCACGCCAGCGCGCGCCCCAGCGGGCGCAGCAGAATCCGGTCGGCAGCACGGGCACCCGCGACCAGGGCGTCCCAGACCATCCGCACCGGCAGGACGAGGACGAGGACGACGATCCTCACCGGAATCCTGACGAGCGTGGTCAGACAGCCGTCACCGCCCTCGTACCGCGCGGGTGCCTGGTGCTTTCCGTATTCCATGCACCTCATGACGCGAAGGTCCGGCCGGGGGTTTCCTCCGGCCGGACCTTCGTCACCAAGATGTCACCCAGCAGAATCCGGGCGCTGCCGTGTCAGCGGCGGACCTACTTCACGACCGTCAACGGCAGGAGCTTCTTGCCCGTCGGACCGATCTGGATGTCGAGGTCGAGCTGAGGACAAACCCCGCAGTCGAAGCACGGCGTCCAGCGGCAGTCCTCGACCTCGGTCTCGTCGAGCGAGTCCTGCCAGTCCTCCCAGAGCCATTCCTTGTCGAGACCGGAGTCCAGGTGGTCCCAGGGCAGGACCTCCTCGTACGTCCGCTCGCGGGTCGTGTACCAGTCGACGTCCACGCCGAAGTCGGGCAGCGTCTTCTCGGCGCTCTTCATCCACAGGTCGTAGCTGAAGTACTCGCGCCAGCCGTCGAAACGGCCGCCGGCCTCGTAGACCGCGCGGATGACGGAGCCGACCCGGCGGTCGCCGCGGGAGAGCAGGCCCTCGACGATGCCGGGCTTGCCGTCGTGGTAGCGGAAACCGATCGAGCGGCCGTACTTCTTGTCGCCGCGGATCTTGTCGCGGAGCTTGGTCAGCCGCGCGTCGGTCTCCTCGGCGCTGAGCTGCGGGGCCCACTGGAACGGGGTGTGCGGCTTGGGGACGAAGCCGCCGATGGAGACGGTGCAGCGGATGTCGTTCTGCCCGGAGACCTCGCGGCCCTTGGCGATCACCTTGACCGCCATGTCGCCGATCTGGAGGACGTCCTCGTCGGTCTCGGTCGGCAGGCCGCACATGAAGTACAGCTTCACCTGACGCCAGCCGTTGCCGTACGCGGTGGAGACCGTGCGGATCAGGTCCTCCTCCGAGACCATCTTGTTGATGACCTTGCGCATGCGCTCGGAGCCGCCCTCGGGGGCGAAGGTGAGACCGGAGCGGCGGCCGTTGCGGGTCAGCTCGTTGGCCAGGTCAACGTTGAACGCGTCGACGCGGGTGGAGGGCAGCGAGAGGCCGATCTTGTCGTCGGTGTAGCGGTCCGCGAGGCCCTTGGCGATCTCGCCGATCTCGGTGTGGTCCGCGGAGGAGAGGGAGAGCAGGCCCACTTCCTCGAAGCCCGTCGCCTTGAGACCCTTCTCCACCATCTCGCCGATGCCGGTGATGCTTCGCTCCCGCACGGGGCGCGTGATCATGCCGGCCTGGCAGAAACGGCAGCCGCGGGTGCAGCCGCGGAAGATCTCCACGGACATCCGCTCGTGGACGGTCTCGGCGAGCGGGACGAGGGGCTGCTTGGGGTAGGGCCACTCGTCGAGGTCCATGACCGTGTGCTTGGACACGCGCCACGGCACGCCCGACTTGTTCGGCACCATGCGGCCGATGCGGCCGTCCGGGAGGTACTCGACGTCGTAGAAGCCGGGGACGTAGACGCCACCGGTCCTGGCGAGGCGGAAGAGCACCTCCTCGCGGCCGCCGGGGCGGCCCTCGGCCTTCCAGGCACGGACGATCTCGGTGATCTCCAGGACGGCCTGCTCGCCGTCGCCGATGACCGCGCAGTCGATGAACTCCGCGATCGGCTCGGGGTTGAACGCGGCGTGGCCGCCCGCGAGCACGATCGGGTCGTCGAGGCCGCGGTCCTTGGCGGCCAGCGGGATGCCGGCCAGGTCCAGGGCGGTGAGCATGTTGGTGTAGCCGAGCTCGGTGGAGAAACTCAGCCCGAAGACGTCGAACGCCTTGACCGGGCGGTGGCCGTCCACGGTGAACTGCGGCACCTTGTGCTCGCGCATCAGCGCTTCGAGGTCCGGCCAGACGCTGTAGGTGCGCTCCGCGAGGACGCCTTGGCGCTCGTTGAGTACCTCGTACAGGATCATGACGCCCTGGTTGGGGAGTCCGACCTCGTACGCGTCCGGGTACATGAGGGCCCAGCGGACGTCGCATTCGTCCCACGGTTTGACGGTGGAGTTCAGCTCACCGCCGACGTACTGGATGGGCTTCTGCACATGCGGGAGCAGAGCTTCGAGCTGTGGGAAGACCGAATCGACAGACATCGCGAACTTTCGAGAGCTGGCAGGGGTGACCATCCAGCGTACCGCGCCGCTCAGCCTCCGGATGCCGCCCGGATCTCCGCGCGGGAGGCGCGGGCCCACACCCCGGGCAGTTCCCGCTCCCGTGCCGCGGCCGTCGCCTCCTCCTGTCCGTGCAGCAGTCCCCAGGTGAACGAGGACTCCCCCGCCGCGTGGGCCTGGACGGCGAGGGCGCGCAGGGCGTCGCGGGCGACCACGCTGTCCTGGTGGTCACCGAGGACGCCCTGGACGGCCTTGAGCCGCTTGACGGACTTCCCGGCCGGCTTGCCGAGGGCGGGGCGGGCCGCCTCTGCCGCGTAGCGTGCGCGTTTCGCCGCCTTGCGGGCGTTGTGCAGGGCGGTGTCGCGTTCGGGGCCGGGTGGGTGTTCCAGGGCGTGGGCGATCCGGGTGGCGAGGCGTTCCTGGTCCTTGTGCGCGGCGCGGGCGAGTGCCTTGCCGGGCGGGTCGGCGGCCGCCGGAAGCAGGGGCGGGTCGGCGAGGAGCGCTTCCAGGGTGTGCAGCAGGGCGAGGTAGCGGGCGCCGTCGAGGACCGCGACGGTACGGCGGCGGGAGCCGCTGCGGCGTGCCGTGGACCAGATCCGCAGCCGGGCGCGGACCGGGCCGAGGACCAGGGTGCGGGGCAGGGCGTCGAGCCGGGTGCGCAGGCGGGCGTCGAGGACCTCCTGGTCGCGGTCGACGCCGAGTTCCGCCGCGAGCCACTTCAGCTCCTCGCCGACGGGGTCGGTGACCGTCCGGTCGAGGACCTTCCGGTACGTGCGGAACGCGCTGCGGAGCCTGCGGGTGGCGACCCGCATCCGGTGCACGGAGTCGGGCAGGCCCCGGCGCACGGCCGGGTCGAGGGCGACGATCGCGGTGATCTGGTGGCGTACGTAGGCGAGGACGTGGTCGCCCGCCGTGTGCGGCGGCGTGGTGGGCCGTGGTTTCCGCTTCTTCTTCGGGGAGGTCTCGGTCAGGGCGCGGGACAGTTTGGAGGGGGCTGCGGAGGGCTGTATCCCGGCCTTGCGCAGCCGTCGTTCGACGGCGTCGAGGAAGGCGGGGTCGCCGTCGTCGGCGAGTTCGACCTCGATCTCGGTCCAGGCGGTGCTGCGGCTGCCGCCGTCCAGCCGCTCGGCCCGGACCTCGTCGACGGTGAGTTCGGCGAGCGGTTCGCCGTCCGGGCCGTTGAGCAGGTGGACGTCGCGGGCGGAGCGGAGCCTGACCACGGGGACGACGGCGGTGTCGCGGACCCGGGAGCGGATCAGTCCGGCGAGGTCGGGCGGCAGGGTGTCGGAGAGCGGGGCCCGGATCTCGTCACGGATGCCGGAGGCGACCGGGAACTTGAGGTGCCAGCCTGCGTCGTCGCCGCCGGTGCGACGGCGCAGGGTGAGGCTGTCGGCCGCGAGCCGGAGGTCCGCGGTGTCGTAGTAGACGGCGTCGAGGTCCACGACGCCCCGGTGGTCCACGGCGGCGACTCCGGCCACCCGCGTCAGGTCGGGCAGCCGGCTGCCGCCGGCCGGTTCGAACTTTCGCTCGATCTCGCGCTTCGCGTCCGCCATGCTTCAAATCCAGAGGTCATATGCGTACTCGGGCAGTGGCCCCGCAACGGCTCAGGCCGTTATCGGCCGTTGCACGCGGATCGACTGGAGCAGTCCGATGGCCACCCAGACGGCGAACATCGAGGAGCCTCCGTAGGAGACGAACGGCAGTGGCAGTCCGGCGACCGGCATGATGCCCAGCGTCATGCCGATGTTCTCGAAGGCCTGGAAGGCGAACCAGGCGATGATTCCGGCGGCGACGATCGTGCCGTAGAGCTCGGTGGTCTCGCGGGCGATGCGGCAGGCGCGCCACAGGACGACGCCGAGCAGGACCAGGATCAGTCCGGCGCCGAGGAAGCCGAGTTCCTCACCGGCGACGGTGAAGACGAAGTCGGTCTGCTGCTCGGGGACGAACTGGCCGGTGGTCTGGGTGCCCTGGAAGAGGCCGGTGCCGGAGAGGCCGCCGGAGCCGATCGCGATGCGGGCCTGGTTGGTGTTGTAGCCGACGCCGGCCGGGTCGAGTGCCGGGTTGGCGAAGGCGGCGAACCGGGCGATCTGGTAGTCGTCGAGCAGTCCGAGCTGCCAGATGGCGACGGCTCCGGCGACGCCCGCGCCGAGGATTCCGAAGACCCAGCGGTTCGACGCGCCGGAGGCCAGCAGCACGCCGAGCACGATGACGACCATGACCATCACCGAGCCGAGGTCGGGCATGCCCATGACGATCACCATCGGGAGCGCCGCCAGACCGAGGGCCTTGGCGACGGTGCGGTGGTCGGGGTACGGCTGGTCGCCCGCGTCGACGCGGGTGGCGAGCAGCATCGCCATGCCGAGAATGATGGTGATCTTGGTGAACTCGGAGGGCTGGAGGGAGAAGCCGCCGGGGAGGAGGATCCAGGCGTGGGCGCCGTTGACGGTGGTGCCGAGCGGGGTGAGGACCGCCATCACGAGGATCACGGACACGCCGTAAAGGATCGGCACGGCACCGCGCAGGGTCCGGTGGCCGAGCCAGATCGTGCCGACCATCAGGGCGAAGCCGATGCCCGTGTTGAGGGCGTGGCGGAAGAGGAAGTAGTACGGGTCGCCGTGGGTGAGCGAGTCACGTCCGCGGGTCGCCGAGTAGACGAGCAGCGAGCCGATGAAGGACAGCGCGATCGCCGAGCCGAGCAGCGGCCAGTCGAGGCGGCGGACGACGGAGTCGCGGGCGGTGAGCCTGCCCCAGGTGGAGCGCTCGGGGGCGTACCGCTGGACGGAGAAGCCTGCCATCAGTCGCGCCTCCCCAGGACCGCGGCGAGCGTCTGGGCGCCCGGCGGCTTCTGCGATTCGGGGTCGTAGGGCTTGATCTTCGGGGCGTCGATGGTGCCGTCCGTCTGGATCTTCGGCAGGGACTTCTGCGGGGTCGGCAGCAGGGCCTTCTTGAGGTCCTGCTTGCCCGCGGCGTCGAGGCCGTAGAGCGCGTTGTAGATGTTGCGGACGGCGGGTCCCGACGCTCCGGAACCCGTACCGCCCTGGGAGATCGTCATGACGATCGAGTAGTCCTTGGTGTACGTGGCGAACCAGGAGGTCGTCTGCTTGCCATAGACCTCGGCCGTACCCGTCTTGGCGTGCATCGGGATCTTGTCCTGCGGCCAGCCGCCGAATCGCCAGGCGGCGGAGCCGCGGGTCGCGACACCCGCGAGGGCTTCGTCTATTTCGTTGCGCGTCTTCTGGGTGAAGGGGAGCTTGCCGTGCGACGTGGGCTCGATCTCCTGGACGGTCTTGCCGTCGCCGCTGACGATCGCCTTGCCGACGGTGGGGTCGTAGAGGGTGCCGCCGTTGGAGATGGCCGCGTAGATGGTCGCCATCTGGATCGGGGTGACGAGGGTGTCGCCCTGGCCGATCGAGTAGTTGACGGAGTCACCGGCGCGCATCTTGTCGCCTTCGAGGCAGTTCTCGTACGCGATCTTCTCGACGTACGTGCCGTCCTTCTTGCCCTGCTTGCACCAGGCGTCGTGGTTGGCCTCGGCGAAGTTCTTCTTCCACTCGCGGTCCGGGACGCGGCCGCTGACCTCGTTGGGGAGGTCGATGCCGGTCTCCTTGCCGAGACCGAACTGGTGGGCGGTCTTGTAGAACCAGTCGTCGGGGTTCTTCTTGGGGTTGTTGCCGCCGTCCTTCTGCCACTCCTTGTGCGCGAGGCCGTAGTACACGGTGTCGCAGGAGACTTCGAGGGCGCGGCCGATGGTGATGCTGCCGTAGCCCTGGGACTCGAAGTTCTTGAAGGTCTGGCCGCCGATGGAGTACGAGCTGGGGCACGGGTAGTTGCCGTCGAAGGGGTACCCGGCGTTGACCGCGGCGGTGGAGGAGATGACCTTGAAGATGGAGCCGGGGGCGGCCTGGCCCTGGATGGCCCGGTTCAGCAGCGGGAAGTTGGAGTTCTTTCCGGTGAGCTTGGCGTAGTCCTTGGCGGAGATGCCGCCGACCCAGGCGTTGGGGTCGTAGCTGGGCAGCGAGGCCATGGAGACGACCCGGCCGGTCTTGGCCTCCATGACGACGACGGCGCCGGAGTCGGCCTTGTAGTTCTCGCCGGTGTTGGTGTCGAACTCGGTACGGGCCGTCTTCATGGCCTGGTTGAGCTCGTACTCGGCGACGGCCTGGACGCGGGCGTCGATGGAGGTGACGACGCTGGCGCCGGCCTCCGCCTCGTCGTTCTTGGCCTGGCCGATGACCCGGCCGAGGTTGTCGACCTCGTAGCGGGTGACGCCCGCCTTGCCTCGCAGCTCCTTGTCGTACGTGCGCTCCAGGCCGGAGCGGCCGACCTGGTCGGAGCGGAGGTAGGGCGAGTCGCTGTCCTGGGCCTTGGTGATCTCGTCGTCGGTGACGGGTGAGAGATAGCCGAGGACCTGGGCGGTGTTGGCCTTGCCGGGGGCGGCGTAGCGGCGGACCGCGGTGGGCTCGGCGGTGATGCCGGGGAAGTCCTCCGCGCGCTCGCGGATCTGGAGGGCCTGCTGGGTGGTGGCCTCGTCGGTGACCGGGATCGGCTGGTAGGGCGAGCCGTTCCAGCAGGGCTGCGGGGTCTTCGAATCGCAGAGCCGGACCTTGTCGAGGACGTCCTTGGGCTTCATGCCGAGGACGCCGGCGAGCCGGGTCAGGACGCCCTTGCCGTCGTCGTCCATCTTCAGCAGCTCGGTTCGGCTGGCGGAGACGACGAGGCGGGTCTCGTTGTCGGCGAGGGGCACGCCGCGGGCGTCGAGGATGGAGCCGCGGGCGGCGGGCTGGACGACCTGCTGGACGTGGTTGTTCTTCGCCTCGTCGGAGTACTCCTGGCCGTTGCGGATCTGGAGGTACCAGAGGCGGCCGCCGAGGGTGAGCAGCAGGGAGAAGACGAGGACCTGGATGACGATGAGGCGGATCTGGACCCGCTGGGTCCGTCCGGTCTCGGGAATGTTGGTCACGGGGCGCCCCCGGTGGTGGTCGGGCCGGTTCCTGTCCGGAGTTCCGCGTCGTCCGCGCGGAGCGCGGGCGGGGAAATCCGGACAGGAACCGGGGCTACGGGGGGCGAGGCCGGCGCCCCCGGGTGATGCGGTGTCACAGTCGCTTGACTCCCTTGATCCGTCCGGCGCGCGCGGCGCGGTTGCGGGCGGCCTTGACGCGCAGTCCGCCGCGCTGGCTGCCGATCCGGAGCCCGGTGCCCGCGGCGAGCCAGCCGGCTGCGGCGTCGCCCCGCCCTGAGGAGGACTCGGTGAGCGGGTCGTTCACCGTGCGTCTGGCGATCGCCATGATCAGCGGAACGGTGAACGGCGCGAGAAGCAGGTCGTAGACGGCCGCGGTGAACAGCAGGCTGCCCAGCCCCACATGGCGGGCCGCCGTGTCGCCGACGAGTGCGCCGACGCCCGCGTAGAGCAGCGTCGATCCGATCGCCGCCGCGACGACCACAGCCATCGGGACGAAGGCGGACTTGAGCTGCCCGTTCTCGGGCCTGGCGAGTCCGGCGAGGTAGCCGATGACGCAGAGCACCAGGGCGTACCGCCCGGCGGCGTGGTCGGCCGGGGGCGCCAGGTCGGCGAGGAGTCCCGCGCCGAAGCCGATGAGGGCCCCGCTGACGTGCCCGTACACGAAGGCGAGTCCGAGGACGACCATGAGCAGCAGGTCGGGTACGGCGCCGGGGAGCTGGAGCCGGGAGAGTACGGACACCTGGACGACGAGGGCGATCACGACCAGAACGATGGAGAGCAGAGTCCGGTTGACACGCATGGGGATCAGCTCTACCTCTGTTCGTTTACCGCGTTGTCGGCGTTCGGTGTGGCGTTCCCGCTGGGGTTGGGGTCCGGGCTGCCGCTGGGACTCGCGCTCTGGTGGATGTTCCCGACGACGTTGCCGTTGGTGTCGACGATGTCGCCGTTGGGCGAGATGGTGACGGTGACGGTCGGGGTGGGCTTCGGCTTGGCGGGCTTGACGGGCTTCTTCGGCAGGACGGCGTCCCGGGGGTCCTCGCGGGGTGCCTGCACGACGATGCCGACGATGTCGAGCTTGGTGAAGCCGACGTACGGGCGGACGTAGACCGTACGGGTCAGGTCGCCGCCGGACGGGTCGACGCGGACGACCTCACCGACCGGGACGCCGGGCACGAAGGGCTTGTCCTTGCTGGAGCCGAACGTGACGAGGCGGTCGCCCTTCTTGACCTTGGCCTTGCCGTTCAGGAACTGGACGGACAGCGGGCGCGAGCCCTGGCCGGTGGCGAAGCCGAGTTCGTCGGTGGACTCCATTCGGGTGCCGACGGTGAAGTCGGGGTCGTTGGCCAGGAGCACCGTGGCGGTGTCCGGGCCGACGGTGGTGACGCGGCCGACGAGTCCGTCGCCGTTGAGGACGGTCATGTCGCGCTTGAGACCGTCCTTGGAGCCGGCGTCGATGGTGACGGTCCAGGAGAAGCCCTGGGCCGCCCCTATGGCGATGACTTCGGCGGCCTTGATGCCGTACTGGCCGGCGTCCGACTTCTTGAGCATCTTGTCGAGCTCGCGGACCCGGCTGCGGTTCTGGTCGTCGCTGCCGAGCTCGGCCTTGAGCGCGGCGTTCTGCTTCTCCAGCTCAGCGATCTTGTCGTGCCGGTCGCCGGAGGCGCGTACGGCCCCTATGGCGTTGCCCACCGGGTCGACCGCTGCCGCCACGCCGTTCTCCACCGGTCCGAAGACGGTCGCGGCGGCCTGCCGGGCGCCGTCCACCGGTGACTCCTCGCCGCCGCGGATGTCCACCGTGATCAGTGCGAATGCGATGGCGATCAGCAGCACCAGGAGCAGCCGGCTCTCTCGTGTGTCCCTCACGTGCGGCGGCCGTGCCTTCCTCGTAGGAATGTTCGTGCCTGTATATCAACGATCCTCCGCGCGGAGCGGCAGCGTCCGCGCGGAGGGCCGTGGAATTTCTAGCGCCGGGGCTGGGCGTCCAGCACCTGCTGGAGAGCCTCGAACTCCTCGACGCACTTGCCGGATCCGAGCGCGACCGAGTCCAGCGGGTCCTCGGCGATGTGGATCGGCATGCCCGTCTCGTGGCGCAGCCGCTCGTCGAGGCCGCGCAGCAGCGCGCCGCCGCCGGTCAGGACGATGCCCCGGTCCATGACGTCGCCGGAGAGCTCCGGCGGGCACTTGTCCAGCGTCGTCTTGACCGCGTCGACGATCGCGTTGACCGGCTCCTCGATCGCCTTGCGGACCTCGGTGGCGGAGATGACCACGGTCTTGGGCAGCCCCGAGACGAGGTCGCGGCCCCGGATCTCGGTGTGCTCGTCCTTCTCCAGCTCGAACGCCGAACCGATGGTGATCTTGATCTGTTCGGCGGTGCGCTCACCGAGCAGGAGCGAGTACTCCTTCTTGATGTGCTGGATGATCGCGTTGTCCAGCTCGTCACCGGCGACCCGGATGGACTGGGCAGTGACGATTCCGCCGAGCGAGATGACCGCGACCTCGGTGGTGCCGCCGCCGATGTCGACGACCATGTTGCCGGTGGCCTCGTGGACCGGCAGGCCGGAACCGATGGCCGCCGCCATGGGCTCCTCGATGATGTGCACCTGGCGTGCGCCGGCCTGCGTCGACGCCTCGATGACGGCGCGTCGCTCGACCCCGGTGATACCGGAGGGCACGCAGACGACGACCCGCGGGCGGGCCAGGTAGCGGCGCTTGTGGATCTTCAGGATGAAGTAGCGGAGCATCCGCTCCGTGATCTCGAAGTCGGCGATCACGCCGTCCTTCAGTGGCCGTACGGCAACGATGTTGCCCGGTGTACGGCCGATCATCTTCTTGGCCTCGGAACCGACCGCGAGGATGCCGCCGGTGTTGGTGTTGATGGCCACGACGGACGGCTCGTTCAGAACGATGCCGCGCCCCCTGACGTACACCAGCGTGTTGGCAGTCCCGAGGTCGATAGCCATGTCACGGCCGATGAACGACATTGAGTTCCCCTTGTTCCCCATGAGGATGCGTCGGGCCTTCCCAAGCGAAAGCGGTGATGGCTTGTTTTGGTAGGCGAGGTGAGCGCTGCGGGCGTGGAAGCTTCCATCGTAGTGCCGGATACACCGACACAGCGCGAGGGTCCTTCGCCATGCTGAGCAGAACGGGTGTCCGTTCCACTCATGGTGACGTTACGTCGGAGTGATGCGTTCCCGCGATCCGGAACCCTATGCCGAAGGGCGACCGAATTACTTCGGTCGCCCCAGGTCATCAGCGCTGTTCGGCTGATCCGAAGTCAGGAAAGTCCCGGAAAGAACAGCTTCATTTCTCGCTCTGCGGACTCCTCGGAGTCCGAGGCGTGGATGAGGTTCTCCCGGGTGATGGTGCCGAAGTCGCCGCGGATCGATCCGGGCGCGGCGGCGATCGGGTCGGTGGGGCCCGCCAGGGCGCGCACGCCCTCGATGACCCGCTCCCCCTCGGCGACCAGCGCGACGACCGGGCCCGACTGCATGAACTCGACGAGCGGCTCGTAGAACGGGCGGCCGACGTGCTCGGCGTAGTGCTGCTCCAGCGTGGCGCGGTCGAGGGTACGCAGCTCCAGCGCCGTGATCTTCCAGCCGGCCTTGCGCTCGATGCGGCCGACGATTTCGCCGACCAGACCGCGACGGACGGCGTCGGGCTTGAGAAGAACGAGGGTGCGCTGGGTCATGTGCGGCTCCTTGCAGGCATACGGGTGCGGTGAGGCGAGGTTACAGGGGTTCGGTGACGGGCCGGCGGCCGGGTTTGGCCGCCCGGTCGCAGGCCGCCCGGCAGCCTCGCTCAGGTACCTGCAGGCGCCTGTGCGGCCTCCTGCGCGGCCCACCGGGCCTTCACCTCGTCGATCTTGCGGCCGTAGTGCACGGAGGCCCACCACAGACCGCCGAAGACCAGGCCGAGGATGAACATCATCGGGACGACGAAGCCGCTGGCGAGCAGCGCGATCTGGAGCGCCCAGCCGAGCTGTATGCCCCCGGGGCGGGTGATCATCCCGCAGAGCAGCACGGAGAGCAGCATGCCGATGCCGCAGACCGTCCAGACCGTGGCGGACGTCAGGTCGTCGGACTTCATCGCGACGAGTCCGGCGAACCCGATCACGAAGAACTCACCGATCAACGTCGATGCACAGAGCGTACGCACTTCGGTCAGCGCCTTCCCAGAAGCAGCCGGGCCTCGCCGACCGTGATCACGGATCCGGTCACCAGCACCCCGGCGCCCGCGTATTCGTCCTCTTCCTCGGCGAGGGTGATCGCCGCCTCCAGCGCGTCGTCGAGCCGGGGTTCGACCTGGACCCGGTCGTTGCCGAAGACCTCGACCGCGACCGCGGCGAGCTCGTCCGCGTCCATCGCGCGTGCGCTGGAGTTCTGGGTGACGACGACCTCGGCGAAGATCGGCTCGAAGGCTTCCAGGAGTCCCCGGACGTCCTTGTCGCCGCTGGCACCGACCACACCGATCAGCCGGGAGAAACCGAACGCCTCGGAGAGCCCCTCGGCGGTGGCCTGGGCGCCCGCCGGGTTGTGCGCGGCGTCCAGGACGACGGTCGGGCTGGAGCGGACCACTTCGAGGCGGCCCGGCGAGATCACCGAGGCGAAGGCCTTGCGGATGATGTCGGCGTCGAGCGATCCGGTCTGCTCGGCGCCGATCCCGAAGAACGCCTCGACCGCGCAGAGCGCCACCACCGCGTTGCGCGCCTGGTGGGCGCCGTACAGCGGAAGGAAGATGTTGTCGTACTCGCCGCCGAGGCCGCGCAGCGTCAGCAGCTGGCCGCCGACCGCGATCTCCCGGGAGGCGACGCCGAACTCCATGCCCTCGCGGGCCACGGTGGCGTCGACCTCGACGGCCTTCTTCAGCATCACCTGGGCGGCGTCGACGGGCTGCTGGGCGAGGATGACCGTCGCGCCCTGCTTGATGATCCCGGACTTCTCCACCGCGATCTCGCCGGGCGTGGAGCCCAGCCGGTCGGTGTGGTCCAGGGAGATGGGGGTGACGACGGCGACCGTGGAGTCGATCACGTTGGTCGCGTCCCAGCTGCCGCCCATGCCGACCTCGACGACGGCGACGTCGACCGGCGCGTCGGCGAAGGCCGCGTACGCCATGCCGGTGAGCACCTCGAAGAAGGAGAGCCGGTAGGGCTGCTGCGCGTCGACCATCTCGACGTACGGCTTGATGTCCTCGTAGGTGGAGACGAACCGCTCGGGGTCCATCGGGGAGCCGTCCAGGCTGATCCGCTCGGTGATCGACTGGACGTGCGGCGAGGTGTAGCGGCCGGTGCGCAGGTCGAAGGCGCCGAGCAGCGCCTCGATCATGCGGGCCGTGCTCGTCTTGCCGTTGGTTCCCGTGATGTGGATGGAGGGGTAGGCGCGCTGGGGGTCGCCCAGCACGTCCATCAGCGCGGCGATGCGCGCCACCGACGGCTCGAGCTTGGTCTCGCCCCAGCGCCCGGCGAGCTCCTGCTCCACCGCGCGCAGCGCCTTGTCCACCTCCGGATCGGCGGGGCGGGCGGGGACCTCGTCGCCCTGGGGCGGTCCGGAGGCGGCGCGCAGCGTACGGCTCCCGGCCTCGATCACCGCCAGGTCGGGGTCGCGCTGGGTCGCTTCGTCGACGATCTCCGCGAAGGTCTCGTCGGAGTCGGACGCGTCGTGCCGGTCGGAAGGGCGGGGCTCACTCACGGAACCAGTCTACGGATCGGCACGGACATCGCGCGCAGCGCCCGGCGACCGTGGGCAGGAGGAAGCCCCCGTACCCCTCCTGCGGGGGATACGGGGGCTTCAGCGGTCTCAGCCCTGCGGCAGGGATGCCAGCTGGTTGGTGATCCGCTCGATGTCGGCCTCGGCCTTGGCGAGCCGGCCGCGGATCTTGTCGACGACGTTGTCCGGGGCCTTGCCGAGGAACGCCTCGTTGTTCAGCTTGCCGTTGGCCTGTGCCTTCTCCTTCTCGGCGGCGCCGAGGTCCTTCGTCAGGCGCTTGCGCTCGGCCTCGACGTCGATCGTGCCGGACAGGTCGAGGGCGACGGTGGCCCCCGCGACCGGCAGCGACGCGGTGGCGTGGAAGCCGTCCCCGGCCGGCTGCAGGCGCAGCAGCTGGCGGATGGCGGCCTCGTGCGCGGCCAGCGCGGTTCCGGTCAGGGTGAGCTCGGCCGGAACCTTCTGGCCGGGCTGCAGGCCCTGGTCGGAGCGGAAGCGGCGGACCTCGGTGACGACCTGCTGGACGAGCTCGATCTCCTTCTCGGCCGCGTCGTCACGGAAGCCGCTGTCCTTGGGCCAGTCGGCGATGACGACGGACTCGCGGCCGGTGAGCGCGGTCCAGAGGGTCTCGGTGACGAACGGGACGACCGGGTGCAGCAGTCGCAGCATCACGTCGAGGACCTCGCCCAGGACGCGGCCCGAGACCTCGGCCGGGCGGCCGCCGCCGAAGAACGTGGTCTTGGACAGCTCGACGTACCAGTCGAAGACCTCGTCCCAGGCGAAGTGCCGGAGCGCCTCGCTGAGCTTGGAGAACTGGAAGTCGTCGTAGTACGCGTCGACTTCGGCGACCGTCTTGTTGAGGCGGGACAGGATCCAGCGGTCGGTCACCGACATCTCGTCGGCGGACGGCAGTTCGCCCTCGATCGTCGCGCCGTTCATGAGCGCGAAGCGGGTGGCGTTCCAGATCTTGTTGGAGAACTTGGCGGAACCCTGGACCCACTCCTCGCCGATCGGGACGTCGACGCCGGGGTTGGCACCGCGCGCCAGCGTGAAACGCAGCGCGTCGGAGCCGTACTTGTCCATCCAGTCCAGCGGGTTGACGACGTTGCCGAAGGACTTCGACATCTTCTTGCCGTGCTCGTCGCGGACCATGCCGTGCAGGACGATCGTCTCGAACGGCGGGATGCCGTCGTTGACGTACAGGCCGAACATCATCATCCGGGCGACCCAGAAGAAGAGGATGTCGTAGCCGGTGACCAGGACGGAGTTCGGGTAGAACTTCGCGAGGCTGTCGGTCTGTTCGGGCCAGCCGAGCGTGGAGAACGGCCACAGGCCCGAGGAGAACCAGGTGTCCAGGACATCGCTGTCCTGGGTCCAGCCCTCGCCGGTGGGCGCCTCGTCGTCCGGTCCGACGCAGACGACCTCGCCGTTCGGGCCGTACCAGACGGGGATGCGGTGGCCCCACCAGAGCTGGCGCGAGATGCACCAGTCGTGGAGGTTGTCGACCCAGTCGAAGTAGCGCTTCTCCATCTCCTGCGGGTGGATCTTGACCTTGCCGTCGCGGACGGCGTCGCCGGCCGCCTCGGCGAGCGGGGCGACCTTGACCCACCACTGGAGGGAGAGGCGCGGCTCGATGGTGGTCTTGCAGCGCGAGCAGTGGCCGACGGAGTGGACGTACGGCCGCTTCTCGGCGACGATCCGGCCCTCGGCGCGCAGCGCGGCGACGATGGCGGAGCGGGCCTCCAGGCGGTCCAGGCCCTGGAAGGGGCCGGGAGCCGTGATCACGGCGCGCTCGTCGAGGACCGTGAGGAACGGCAGGTCGTGGCGCTTGCCGATCTCGAAGTCGTTCGGGTCGTGCGCCGGGGTCACCTTGACGGCGCCGGTGCCGAACTCCGGGTCGACGTGGTGGTCGGCGACGACCGGGATCGTGCGGTCGGTCAGCGGCAGCTTGATCTGCTTGCCGACCAGGTGCTTGTAGCGCTCGTCGTCGGGGTGGACGGCGACGGCGGTGTCACCGAGCATCGTCTCGGCGCGGGTGGTGGCGACGACGATGGTCTCGTCGCCCTCGCCGTACTGCATGGAGACGAGCTCGCCGTCGTCCTCCTGGTACTCGACCTCGATGTCCGAGATCGCGGTGAGACAGCGCGGGCACCAGTTGATGATGCGCTCGGCGCGGTAGATCAGCTCGTCCTCGTACATCTGCTTGAAGACCGTCTGGACGGCCTTGGACAGGCCCTCGTCCATGGTGAAGCGCTCACGGGACCAGGCGACGCCCTCGCCGAGGCGGCGCATCTGCCCGGAGATCTGGCCGCCGGACTGGTTCTTCCACTGCCAGACGCGCTCGACGAAGGCCTCGCGGCCCAGGTCGTGGCGGGACTTGCCCTCGTTGCCGAGCTCGCGCTCGACGACGTTCTGGGTGGCGATGCCGGCGTGGTCCATGCCCGGCTGGTAGAGCGCCTCGAAACCCTGCATCCGCTTGCGGCGGACGAGGGCGTCGATCAGCGTGTGCTCGAAAGCGTGTCCCAGGTGCAGGGATCCAGTGACGTTGGGCGGCGGGATGACGATGGAGTACGGCGGCTTGTCGCTGTTCTCGTCCGCCTCGAAGTAACCACGTTCTACCCAGCGCTCGTACAGCTTCCCCTCTACCTCGGCCGGCGTGTACTGGGTCGGCAGTTCGGGGGTGCTGGCTGGCTGCTGCGCTGCGTTCTCGGTCACGCCCCACAGTTTAGGGCCGTCACAAGCGCGCACTGAAACCGGTTGTTCAGTAACGGTCTCCCTCCCGGTGCCCCACGGCCGCGGGCCGTCCGTCAGGATGTTCGGAACGCATAAGAACGCATGAGCATGACGAACAGGGGAAACCGCAGATGAGCTACAACCAGCCGGGCCCGTACGACGGCCAGCCACAGCAGGGCCAGCCCGGACCGTACGGCCAGCAGCCGGGCCCCTACGGCGGTCAGCCGCCGCAGGGCCAGCCGCAGGGCCAGCCCGGTTACGGCTACCCGCAGCAGGCCCCCCAGGGCGTTCCGCCCCAGCAGCAGCCCCCGCAGCCGGGCTACGGCTACCCGCAGGCCCAGCAGCCCGGCCCGTACGGTCAGCAGCCGCCCACTCCCCCGTACGGCGGCCAGCCGGTATACGGCCAGCAGCCCGGCTTCCCGCCGGCCGCCCCGCCGAAGAAGAAGACCGGCCTGATCGTCGGCGGCGTCATCGTGGCCCTGGCGGTCATCGGCGGCGGCGTGTACTTCCTGACGTCGGGCGGGGCCAGCAACAGCGATGTCGCCGACTCCACCAAGGGGTACAAGCTGACGCCGGCGGCTTCGGTGGACAGCTACAAGCTGTCCACCGAAGGCGCCAAGACCGTCAGCCCTATGACCGGGGCCGAGAAGACCAAGGTCGAGACCTCGGGGGTCAAGAACCCCAGCCAGTCCGCCGCGAGCTACCAGGGCGGTTCGGAGAAGGATCTGAGCATGAAGATCCTCAGCTTCCAGGGCTACTGGGGCGACGTCAGCGACCCGGCTTCGGTGATCAACCACTCGTTCGACGAGGCCAAGGCGAACATGACCCAGGGGGACAGCACGACCAAGGCCGAGCTGGTCGGTTCACCGAAGGACGTCACCCCGGCCGGTTTCAAGGGCGCGCTGATGCGGTGCCAGAACCTGAGGATGGACAACCCGGAGGGCGACGGCAGTGTCGACAAGGGACCCAAGTCCCTTGAGATGCCCATCTGCATCTGGGCCGACTACAGCACCGTCGGCATCGTCACCGGCATCGACATGGGTCTCGCCATGACCAACAAGGCCATGTCGCAGGACGACGTCGCCGCGATCGCAGCCAAGCTCTACAACACCTCCCGCACCAAGATCTGATCCACGCACAGCGAAGGGGCGCCCTACCGGCTGAACCGGTGGGGCGCCCCTTCGCGTTGCATACGGAACCGCGGCTACGCCGACTTCTCGTGCCGCCCGTCGTCGCCCTTGCCGATCGTCCGCGGCTCGCGCGGGACCAGGGTCGGGTTGACGTTGTTGCGGACCACGTCCGACGTGATGACGACCCGGGCGACGTCCTTACGGGACGGCACCTCGTACATCACCGATTGGAGGACCTCCTCCATGATGGCGCGCAGGCCGCGCGCGCCGGTCTGGCGCAGGATCGCCTGGTCGGCGATGGCCTCCAGCGCCTCGCGCTCGAAGTCCAGCTCCACACCGTCGAGTTCGAACAGCCGCTGGTACTGCTTCACCAGGGCGTTGCGCGGCTCGATGAGGATCTGGAGCAGGGCCTCGCGGTCCAGGTTGTGGACCGAGGTCAGGACCGGGAGGCGGCCGATGAACTCGGGGATCATCCCGAACTTCACCAGGTCCTCCGGCATGACCTCCTGGAACTGGTCGCTCGCCTGGATCTCCCGCTTGGAGCGGATCGTGGCGCCGAAACCGATGCCCTTGGCGCCGGCCCGGGACTCGATGATCTTCTCGAGGCCGGAGAACGCGCCGCCCACGATGAACAGCACGTTCGTCGTGTCGATCTGGATGAACTCCTGGTGGGGGTGCTTCCGGCCGCCCTGCGGCGGTACGGAGGCGGTGGTGCCCTCGAGGATCTTCAGCAGCGCCTGCTGGACACCCTCGCCTGAGACATCTCGGGTGATCGACGGGTTCTCGCTCTTGCGGGCGACCTTGTCGATCTCGTCGATGTAGATGATCCCGGTCTCGGCCTTCTTGACGTCGTAGTCCGCGGCCTGGATCAGCTTCAGCAGGATGTTCTCGACGTCCTCGCCCACATAGCCGGCCTCCGTCAGCGCCGTCGCGTCGGCGATGGCGAACGGGACGTTGAGCATGCGGGCCAGTGTCTGCGCGAGGAGCGTCTTGCCCGAGCCCGTGGGGCCCAGCAGCAGGATGTTGGACTTGGCGAGTTCGATCGCGTCGTCACGGTTCGAGCCGCCGCCGTTCTCGCCGGCCTGGACCCGCTTGTAGTGGTTGTACACAGCGACCGAGAGGGCCTTCTTCGCGGGCTCCTGCCCGACGACATACCCCTCGAGGAACTCGTAGATCTCGCGAGGCTTGGGAAGTTCTTCCCAGCGGACCTCGCTCGTCTCCGCGAGCTCCTCCTCGATGATCTCGTTGCAGAGATCGATGCACTCGTCGCAGATGTACACACCGGGTCCCGCGATGAGCTTCTTCACCTGCTTCTGGCTCTTTCCGCAGAACGAGCACTTGAGCAGGTCGCCGCCATCACCGATGCGTGCCACGAGGTGCTTCCCCTTCGCCTGGGAGACGCCTGGTTCAGCGGCTCCTGTGCCTCTATCCGACGGTACCTTGCCTGGCCCCCCGTTCGGGCCCCCCTTGGCACGGTTCACACGGCAGAGGCCGGATGAACCTGGCGTGCCAAGGGGTAAAGGCCGACGTCAGGCGGCCGCTCCGGCCGCGGACTTACGGGTCGCGACGATCTGGTCGACCAGACCGTAGGCCAGTGCGTCATCGGCGGTCAGGATCTTGTCGCGCTCGATGTCGTCACGGATCTTCTCGATCGGCGTGGTGGAGTGCTTGGCCAGCAGCTCCTCCAGCTGAGCACGCATCCGCAGGATCTCGTTGGCCGCGATCTCCAGGTCGGAGAGCTGCTCACGGCCGGTCTGCGAGGACGGCTGGTGGATCAGGACGCGCGCGTTCGGCAGCGCCAGGCGCTTGCCCGGCGTGCCCGCGGCGAGCAGCACGGCCGCGGCGGAGGCCGCCTGGCCCATGCAGACCGTCTGGATGTCCGGCTTCACGAACTGCATCGTGTCGTAGATCGCGGTGAGCGCGGTGAACGAGCCGCCGGGGCTGTTGATGTAGATGGAGATGTCCCGGTCCGGGTCCATCGACTCCAGGCACAGCAGCTGCGCCATGACGTCGTTGGCGGACGCGTCGTCGATCTGCACACCGAGGAAGATCACGCGCTCCTCGAAGAGCTTCGCGTACGGGTCGTACTCACGCACGCCCTGCGAGGTGCGCTCCACGAAGCGCGGGACGATGTAGCGGTTGTCCACCTGCGGGCCGGTGTAGAGGCCGCTCGCGGACGCGCCGGGGAAGTTGTTCATGTGGGTGTTCACCATCCTGGTGGCGTTCTGTGGCTGGGTGTCTCGGCGTACGAGAGAAAAGCGGTGCGGTGTGGCGCGGTCCGGTGGGAGCCGGATCAGGCGCCGGTGCCGCCGCCGCCCGGAACGCCCGATGCGACCGTGATGATCTCGTCGATGAGGCCGTACTCCTTGGCCTCTTCCGCGGTGTACCAGCGGTCGCGGTCGCCGTCGCGGATGATCGTCTCCACGGTCTGGCCGGAGTGGCGGGCGGTGATCTCCGCCATCCGCTGCTTGGTGCGCAGCAGGTACTGGGCCTGGATCTTGATGTCCGACGCCGTACCGCCGATACCGGCCGAACCCTGGTGCATGAGGATGTCGGTGTTCGGGAGCGCGAAGCGCTTGCCGGCGGCGCCGCCGGTGAGCAGGAACTGGCCCATCGAGGCCGCCATGCCCATACCGATGGTGACCACGTCGTTCGGGATGTACTGCATGGTGTCGTAGACCGCCATGCCGGCCGTCACCGAACCGCCGGGGCTGTTGATGTAGAGGTAGATGTCCTTGTCCGGCTCGGCGGCAAGGAGAAGCAGCTGTGCGGTGATCTTGTTGGCGATGTCATCGTCGACCTGCTGACCGAGGAAGATGATGCGCTCGCCGAGCAGTCGGCTGTAGACCTGGTCACCGAGGCCTCCACCGAGGGACGGCTCTCCGGCGGCGTAGGGCATCAGATTCGTCACGTATCCACCTGCTCGTCTCTGACGGCTCCGGCCGTCTCAGCGTCTTCGTACCGGGTGGGCCGGGACTCCCCGACCCTTCCTCTTCATGGACCCTAACGCGCAGGTGGGACAACGCCATCCCGCTTCCGCAACTGTTCGCTGGGAGCGCAAGGTCCGCAGTCCGCACAAGGGTTGTGGGGAACGTCCGCCGATACGACGACGGGCTCCGGACGCGGTTACGTCCGGAGCCCGTCGTGCGGGGTTCAGCGCGAGGCTCAGGCCTCGGTCTTCTCCTCGGCGGCGTCGGCGGTGCCCTCGGCGGCCTCGACCACCTCGGTGGCCTCCTCCGCCGCCTCTTCCTCGTCCTCCAGCTCGACGAGCTCACCGTTGGTGTCGACGACCTTGGCGGCCTCGACGACCACGGCCAGCGCCTTGCCGCGGGCGACCTCGCCGACGAGCATCGGCACCTGGCCACCCTCGACGACAGCCTGGGCGAACTGGTCCGGGCTCATGCCGGAGGAAGCGGCACGCCGCATGAGGTGCTCGGTGAGCTCCTCCTGGTTGACGTTCAGCTTCTCCTTGTTGACGAGCTCGTCAAGGATGAACTGGGTCTTGATGCCCTTGATGGCCTGCTCGGACGTCTCCGCCTCGAACTCCTCGAGGGTCTTTCCCTGGATCTCCAGGTACTTCTCGAGGTCGAGACCCATCTGGCCGAGCTGGTGGTGCTCCAGGTTGTGCTTGCGGGTCTGGACCTCGTCCGCGAGCAGCTTCTCCGGGATCGGGACCTCGGCGAGCTTCAGCAGCTCCTCGAGGACGCGCTCCTGGGCCTGGGTGGCCTGGTCGTACTGCTTGGTGTTCTCCAGGCGCTTGCGGCTGTCCGCCTTCAGCTCCTCCAGCGTGTCGAACTCGCTGGCCATCTGGGCGAAGTCGTCGTCCAGCTCGGGGAGCTCACGGGCGGCGACGGCGGTGACCTTGACGGTGACCTCCGCGTCCTTGCCCTCGGCGGAGCCGCCCTTCAGCGCGGAGTTGAAGGTGGCCTCGCCACCCGCCTCCAGGCCGGTGACGGCGTCGTCGATGCCTTCGAGGAGCTCGCCGGAACCGATGGTGTACGAGACACCCTCGGCCACGCCGTCCTCGAGGACCTCGCCCTCGACCTTGGCCTGCAGGTCGATCGTCACGACGTCGCCTTCGGCGGCGGCGCGCTCGACCGGGTTGGTCGAGGCGAAGCGCTCGCGCAGCTGCTCCACGGCCTTCTCGACGTCCTCGTCGCTGACCTCAAGCGCGTCGACGGTGACCTCGATGCCGGAGTAGTCCGGGATCTCGATCTCGGGGCGTACGTCAACCTCGGCGGTGAAGGACAGCAGCTCGCCGTCCTTCAGCTCCTTGATGTCGACCTCCGGCTGGCCGAGGACGTTGAGCTCGCCCTCGTTGACGGCCTCGGTGTAGAACTTCGGGAGCGCGTCGTTGACGGCCTCCTCCAGCACTGCACCACGGCCGAACCGCTGGTCGATGACCCGGTTGGGGATCTTGCCCTTGCGGAACCCCTTCACCGTGACCTGCTGGTTGATCTTCTTGTACGCCGCGTCGAGGCTGTCCTTGAGCTCCTCGAAGGGCACCTCAATGCTGAGCCGAACCCGGGTCGGGTTCAGGGTCTCCACGGCGCTCTTCACGGTTCGGTCTCCTTGGTGGCTGACTTCTTGGGGTTCTGCTCCACCGCACAGGAGGCGGCTTCGCGGACCGAGCCCGGTACATCAGACACACGGGCACGCATTTTGCATAGTAACGGCAAGGGGGAGAACTCCCACAATGCGATCTTGCCGGTGGTCGGGGTGGCCGGATTCGAACCGACGACCTTCCGCTCCCAAAGCGGACGCGCTACCAAGCTGCGCCACACCCCGTCGGTGCGACACGAAGGGTACATGCAGACGGGCAGTGCATCGGACGTTTTTACGCGGGCGCCACCGGACTCGGAGCCGCGTGCCGCAATCGGGTGTGCGGACAACGGCCGCGACCCGCTACGATGCTTCTCGTGCCGCGGTCCCCGTGACCTGCGGTGCGCTGCATGCGGGCGTAGCTCAATGGTAGAGCCCTAGTCTTCCAAACTAGCTACGCGGGTTCGATTCCCGTCGCCCGCTCCATGCTTCGGGCCCGGCCCGGCGGATCCCCTCGGGGATGTCCGCCGGACCGGGCCCTTTGCGTTCCCGGCCGGTTCCGGCCGCTCCTCGCACGGAGCGACCCCGGTCAGTGGCTGATGCGGCGGACAGCCGATCCTGCGGACTGTTGGTCCGGGGAGCAGCTGATCCGGCAGAAGCCGGTCCGTTCAGAAGCTGATCTGGTTGATGCTCTGCGCTATCGAGTCCATGAACTTCTGGATCGACGGCGCCATGCCGGTCGATGCCAGGAAGAAGCCGAAGAGCACCGCGACGATCGCGGGTCCGGCCTTGATGGAGCCACCTCGGATCAGGACCACCAGGATGATCGCCAAAAGAAGCACCACGGACAGTGAAATGGCCACGACTGCTCACACCCTCGGTCGGTCCGCCTTGCCGGCCCGGAGGTGTGCGGCCGCGCACTCCTCCGTTGGCGTCCATCGTGCCACCAACTCCCCTGTGGTCGCTGCCAGGTGAGGAATCGACCTGTCGATATCGCGCCATCTTGCGCCCCCTGCGCCCCCCGCGCGCCGGTCACTTGGCGAGGCAGGACCGGGCACCGGGCGTGCGGCAGCCGGGCCTCCGGCAGCGCGCCCAGCAGCGGAAACCCTATGCGGCCGGGAAATTGCGACGGTGATCGTTTCTGTATCCACACAGTTTACTCACAGGCAATTCCTATGTTGAGCGAGACGTAATTCACCACGAGCAACTGCCTGCCGATATGCACCATTTAAGGAGGATTAACACGGTCATACCGGACAGTTTTCGATGGTTTGACTTTTAATCGAACGGGAACACGCAATACCCGACGGTGGTTTTACGAATTGCAATCGAGGCGTCTAGGGTGCCTGAGATGTTCCAAGCTCCGAACGTATTTCAGAGGGCCACGCTCCCACCGGCGACCCGGGAGTCGGAGCCCAGACCCCGAGCGGTGGTGATCACGGACGACGGCCCCGCACCGGCCCCGGCCCGGCCCGCGGAGGACGCTGCCGCGAAGAGGCGTGACGCCTACTTCGACAATGCCAAGTACCTGGCCATCGTGCTGGTCGCGGTGGCTCACTCGTGGGTGCCGGTCATGGAAGGCAGCAGGACGGCCCGGGCGCTGTACATGGTGACCTACACGTTCCACATGCCGGCCTTCATCATCATCTCCGGCTACTTCTCGCGCTCGTTCGACATGAGCCCGGCCAAGGCGAAGCGTCTGATCACCGGCGTCGCCGTGCCGTACGTGGTGTTCGAGACGGCCTACACGCTGTTCCGGCGGTACGCGAACGGAGAGTCCGACGCCGCGATCAGCCTGACCGACCCGTGGTACCTCGCCTGGTTCCTGATCGCGCTGTTCATCTGGCGGCTCACCACTCCGCTGTGGCGCAGCATGCGATACCCGCTGACGGTCTCCCTCGTCATCGCCGTCCTCGCATCGGTCACCCCCGGCATCACCGAGCACCTCGACCTGCCGCGGGTGCTGCAGTTCCTGCCGTTCTTCGTTCTCGGCCTCCAACTCAAGCCCGAGCACTTCCAGTTGGTCCGACGCCGCGAGGTGCGGCTGCTGGCCCTGCCGCTGTTCGCCGGGGCGCTGGCCCTTGCCTACTGGGCGGCGCCGCGGATCACGACGGACTGGTTCCTGCGTGACTTCTCCGCCCAGGACATGGGCGAACCCTGGTGGGCGGGCGTGCTCATGACGCTCTTGCTGTTCGGTGGCGCGGTGCTGCTCACCGCCGGGTTCCTGTCATGGGTCCCGAGGCGCCACATGTGGTTCACGGTGCTCGGCGCCGGCACGATCTGCGGCTATCTGCTGCACGGGTTCATGGTGAAGGGCGTCGAGTACTCCGGACTCATCGACCGGAACGACTGGCTGATCTCGCCGGCCGGTCTGGTGCTGGTCACCGTCGTCGCCTCGGCCGGGGTGACCCTGATGTGCACGCCGCCGGTACGGCGCGTCCTGCGATGCGTCACCGAGCCGGACATGAACTGGGCGTTCCGGCGGGAGTCCGCGAAGCTCTGAGCGGAACACCCCGGGGAGCAGGACACAGCCGTCAGGCACCGGGACACGTCGGAGCCCGGCCCGTTCACGGGCCGGGCTCCGACGTGTTGGCTCAATCCCGTCGTTCGGTGGTCGGTTGCGGGACGGTGAGCCCGAGCAGCTCCCGTACCAGCGCATACTTTTCGGTCAGCCGGGTACGGGTCGCCGGCTCCAGCACCGCGAGGCGGGCCGGGTCGGCGTTGTGCGCGAGGTCGGCCTCCTTGATCAGCAGGGCGCCGGGCGTGGCCAGGATGCGCCGGGAGTACGCCCGCAGGTCCTCACCGTCCCTCTTGGTGACGGCGAGGACCATGTCCTTGACCTCCTGAGGCAGCGCGGCCCCGGCCAGCCAGCGCGCCGACAGTGCGTCGTCCTCGACCGCGTCGTGCAGCCAGGCCGCGGCGATCTGTCCGTCGCTGCCGCCCCGGGCCCACACCCCCTCGGCGACGGCCGCGAGGTGCTCGCCGTACGGCCTGCCCGCCTTGTCCCGCTGCGCGGCGTGGGCCTCGCGGGCGATGGCCTCGACTTCGGTCAGGGTCAGCTGTGCGCGTGATGCCGTCATGGCCCGACCCTACGAGGTGCGCCCTCGCCGTCCGTCCTTCATCGCCCGGCCACCGGCGGCCATAGTTGCAGCGTCAATCGTTCGGTAAACTAATTACTGACGATTTCTTGACGCTCTCTTGACCCGACGAAGGACCAAGCTCATCGGACACGCAGACACGCTCATCGCCATGGGCGGCGCCTTCCTCGCCGCCGCCGTCCTCGCCCGCGTCGGCAGCCGTATCGGACTGCCGACCATCCCGCTGTTCATCCTGGCCGGGATCCTGCTCGGCCCGCACACCCCAGGCATCGTTCTCGTCGCCGACCCGCACGACCTTGAGATGCTCTCCGCACTCGGTCTGGTGCTGCTGCTCTTCTACCTCGGCCTGGAATTCCACCTCGACGACCTCAAAGCGGGCGGCCGCAAGATGGCCGTCGCGGGCGGCGCCTACCTCGCCCTGAACGTCGGCGCCGGGCTCGGCTTCGGCTTCGCGCTCGGCTGGGGCACCTCGGAGGCGCTGGTCCTCGCCGGGGTGCTCGGCATCTCGTCGTCGGCCATCGTCACCAAGGTCCTGGTCGACCTCGGCCGCATCGGCAATCCGGAGACCAAGCCGATCCTCGGCATCATCGTCGTCGAGGACGTGTTCCTCGCCCTGTACCTGGCAGCCCTCCAGCCCATCCTGTCGGGCGCCGACAGCCTCGCGTCGGCCGCGGTCGACGGCGGCAAGGCCTTCGGGTTCCTGCTGATCCTCGCGCTCGCCGCCCGGTTCGGCACCAAGGTCATCGGCAAGCTCATCAACACCCGGGACGACGAACTCCTCGTCATCTCCTTCCTCGGCGCCGCCGTCCTCGTGGCCGGCATCTCCGAGTGGTTCGGTGTCGCCGACGCCATAGGCGCCTTCATGGTGGGCCTGATGCTCGGCAGCACGACCTCGGGGCCCCGCATCCTCAAGCTGGTCCACCCGCTGCGCGACGCCTTCGGCGCGATCTTCTTCTTCGCCTTCGGCCTCTCCATCAACCCCGGCGACCTGCCGACCGTGCTGTGGCCGGTGCTGGCCGCCGTGGCGGTGACCCTCGCCATGAACGTCGTGGCCGGGCTCGCCGCCGCCAAGGTGTACGCCTTCGGCCCGCAGGCCACGGCGAACATCTCCACGACTCTGGTGGCACGCGGCGAGTTCGCCCTGATCCTCGCCACGATGGCGGCGGGCGCGGGGCTGGACGAACGGCTCTCCCCGTTCATCGCGGGCTATGTGCTCGTCCTCGCGGTCCTGGCACCCCTGGCCGCCGGGCGATCGCACTGGCTGGCCCGGCTGCTGCCCGGCGGGCGCGAGGCGATTCCGCTCCCGATCCGGTGACGTGGAACCGACCGCGTTGACGTGCGTCCGGTTCGAGCCGGTTGTACACGGTTCAGGATCTGCGTGACAGCAGCAGCAGCGCCCGGTCGTCGTTGACGTCCTTGGCGCAGGCCTCGATGAGGTGCCAGGCAGCACCCTCGAAGCCCGTGGTGACATAGCGGTCGGCCTCGCCCGTCAGCCGGTCGATGCCTTCCGCGATGTCACGGTCGGAGGCCTCCACCAGCCCGTCGGTGAACAGCATCAGCACGTCACCGGGGGCCAGGTGCCCCTTCACGGCGTCGAACTCGGCCCCGTCGTACACCCCCAGCAGCGGGCCCTCCGCCGCCATCTCCTCCCACTGACCGCTGCCGGCGTGGAGCTGGAGGGCGGGCGGATGGCCTGCCGAGAGGAGCTCGTAGTCACCGGACTCCAGGTCCAGCACCAGGTGGATCGACGTGGCGAAGCCCTCGTCCCAGTCCTGGCGCAGCAGATAGCCGTTGGCCGCGGGCAGGAAGCCGTGCGGCGGCAGCGATCCGAGGAGTCCGCCGAAGGCGCCGGAGAGCAGCAGTGCCCGGGAGCCCGCGTCCATGCCCTTCCCGGAGACATCGGTGAGTACGGCCTCCAGGGTGCGGCCGCCGTTGGTGCGGGCCGCGACGACGAAGTCCCCGGAGAAGGACTGGCCGCCCGCCGGGCGCAGCGACATCTCGCGGTGCCAGCCCTGCGGGAGGCGGGGCAGCGCGCTCTGGACCCGGATGCGTTCGCGCAGGTCGAAGAGCATGGTGCCGCCGCGCCGCCAGGGAACGCCGACCCTGGCACGGAACTGGGCGAGGATCAGGCCCAGGAATCCGCAGGCGGCGACCGTCAGCACGGTGCCGGGGGTGACCCGGGCCGGTCCGTTCTCGTACGGACCGAGCCAGAGGGACTCCACGATCAGGGCCGCGGCGGCGGTCGCGTACAGGCCGAGCAGGCTGGCGGGCCGCAGCAGCAGTCCACCGGCGACGATCGGCAGGACGAGCACGGTGGGCGAGCACCACACCGGGTTCCACAGGGTGGCGCAGGTGATCGCCGGGATGGTCAGCAGCAGCCCGGCCAGGGCGATCCAGTCCGATCCGTCCCCGCGGAAGTAGTCGACCCCGGACCTGCGCAGCGTGGTGCGTACCCGGTGCACCGATTTCCGCCATCGGGCCGGGTATGTCTCTGCTCCTGCGCGTCGGGCCATTGCGGGGACCTTATCCACCCGGCGGGCTCCGGTGCAGGGGGACCCCTGTGACAATGCGTTCGAAAACGACTCGCCCGGCCGCGAAAGCCCTGGTAGGCATGGCATATGACTACAGAGCTCCGTGTATTGCAGCAGTCCGAATGGAACAAGTGGTTTTCGTCCTTGGAGCTCGCGTTCGGAGGAGCCCAGGAGCCCGCCGAGCAGCGGGAGCAGTACGAGTCCGTGACCGAGTACGAGCGGTCGATCGGCATCTGGGACGGCGACGACGTGGTCGCGACGGCGGGGGCTTTCAGCTTCCGGGTGGCCGTGCCCGGCGGGGCGCTGGTGCCGGCGGCCGGGGTCACGATGGTGAGCGTCGCCTCCACCCACCGCAGGCGCGGTCTGCTGACCGCGATGATGCGCCGCCAGCTCGACGACGTACGGGCGCTGGGTGAGCCGATCGCCCTGCTGACGGCTTCGGAGCCGGCGATCTACGGCCGGTTCGGGTACGGGGCCGCGACCCGCCAGATGTCGCTGGCGATCGACACGGACCGGGTGCGGCTGAGCCTGCCCGAGGGCACGGACGAGGTCCGGCTGCGGTACGCGCGTGAGGACGAGGCGGTCGCGGCGTGCGAGAGCGTGTACGCGCGGCTGGTGCCGGGCCGGCCCGGAACCCCGGTCCACGGCCCCGGCTGGGAGCGCAAGTCGCTGATCGATCCGGCGAGTTCACGCGAGGGCGGCTCTGCTCTGCAGTGCCTGCTGGCGGAACGTGACGGCGAACTCGTCGGCTATACGAACTACCACATCAAGCCGGAATGGGAGAACGCGGGCCCCAAGGGGCGCATCGTGGTGAGCGATCTGGCGGCGCTGGACCCGGCGGCGTACGCGGCGCTGTGGCAGTTCCTGTTCGGGATCGACCTGACGTCGACGATCGACGCACGGAACAGGCCGGCGGACGACGCCGTGCTGCATCTGGTGTCGGACGTGCGGCGGTGCGACATCCGGCTGCGGGACTCGCTCCATGTACGACTGGTGGACGTGGGCGCCGCACTGGAGGCGCGGGCCTACCGAGGCCCGCTGGACGTGGTGTTCGAGGTCGAGGACACCTTCTGCCCCTGGAACGAGGGTCGTTGGCGGCTGACGGTCGACGCGAAGGGCGGTGCGTCGTGCAAGCGCACCGCGGACGCGGCCGATCTGGCGCTGTCGGTACGGGAGTTGGCCTGCGCGTACCTGGGCGGTGAGGCACTGGTCTCGCTGGCCCGGGCCGGACGGGTGCGCGAGTTGCGGGCCGGCGCGGTGGCGGAGGCGTCGTCGGCGTTCCTGTCCGACGTGGCGCCGTGGCTGCCGCGGGGGTTCTAGGGCCGCTCGTTCGGATCATGCCGGGCTCGCGGGCCCGGCACGCACGTCTGCCGCGTTGTCGTCCGGCGATCGAGGACAACGGTGCGGCCGGAGGCGGCACGCAGGGCGGGCGACACCGCTAGGCGGACTGGCACCCCGGGCACCAGAACAGGTTCCGGGCTGCCAGATCCGCCGTGCGGATCTCCGTACCGCAGATGTGGCAGGACTGGCGGGCGCGCCGGTAGACGTACACCTCGCCGCCGTGGTCGTCCACGCGCGGCGGGCGGCCCATCGCCTCGGGCAGGTGCTCGGGGCGCACCGTGTCGATGCGGTTGTTCCGCACGCCCTCGCGCATCAGCGCGCCCAGGTCCGCCCAGATCGCGTCCCACTCGCGGCGGGTGAGGTCCCTGCCGGCCCGGTACGGGTCGATGCCGTGCCGGAACAGCACTTCGGCGCGGTACACGTTGCCCACGCCCGCGACGACCTTCTGGTCCATCAGCAGGGCCGCCACGGTGATCCGGCTGCGGGAGATCCGCTGCCAGGCGCGCTCCCCGTCGTCACCGGGGCGCAGCGGGTCGGGGCCCAGCCGGTCGTGTATCGCGCGCTTCTCCGCGTCGGTGATCAGGGCGCAGGTGGTGGGGCCCCGCAGGTCCGCGTGGTGCTCGTCGTTCAGGACGCGCAGCCGGACCGTGTCGGTGGGCGGCGGGGCGGGGACCGTACCGAATCCGAGCTTGCCGAACAGGCCGAGGTGGATGTGGACCCAGCCGGTGTCACGGAAGCCGAGGAAGAGGTGCTTGCCGTGGGCGTCCGCCCCGTCCAGGACCCGGCCGTCGAGCAGGGCCGCGCTGTCGGAGAACTTTCCCTGGGGGCTGCTCACCCGCACCGGCCGCCCGGCGAACCGGTCCCGGTGGTCCTCCGCGAGGCGGTGGATGGTGTGTCCCTCGGGCACGGCTGCGGTCCTCCTCGGTGAGGTGCGGGGCTGGGCGGACATGGCTGTGCCGCCGGGGCTGCCGGCGGCACTGAGTGGGTGGGGTGGTCAGCCCTGCTGCGGGTGGTGGGCCGGGATCGGGGGGAGCTCGCCGGTGTTCTCGTACGCCGTGAGCATTTCGATGCGGCGGGTGTGCCGCTCCTCGCCCGAGTACGGGGTGGAGAGGAAGATCTCGACGAACTTGGTGGACTCCTCGGCCGTGTGCATCCGGCCGCCGATGGAGATCACGTTGGCGTTGTTGTGCTCGCGGCCCAGCGCGGCGGTCTGCTCGCTCCAGGCGAGTGCGGCGCGGACGCCCTTGACCTTGTTCGCGGCCATCTGCTCGCCGTTGCCCGAACCGCCGATCACGATGCCGAGGCTGTCCGGGTCCGCGGCCGTCTTCTCGGCGGCACGCAGGCAGAACGGCGGGTAGTCGTCCTGGGCGTCATAGATGTGGGGACCGCAGTCGACGACTTCGTGGCCCTGTGCATTGAGCCACTCGACGAGGTGGTTCTTGAGTTCGTAACCGGCATGGTCGGATCCGAGGTACACGCGCATGGGAGGAGTGTGGCACGAGCGACGCCGGGTAACCGACGACGGGGTGCGGTGTGCCCCTGATGTGCGGGCCCTGTGTGCGCAACGCCACTGAGGCAACGATCCGGTCAACGAACCGGAAGATGGGGTTCCGCTTTCGGGGTTCACCGGGCTTCAATGCATCGCTTGCCGCTCCGCCACCGCGGTGCGGCCGGCAACGCAACCGAGTGATCCGAAAACGTAAGGATTCGATCCATGACGTCGCAGACGACTCTGGCAGGGCCGGGCCACCAGCCCGACGGGCCGGACCGTTCGGACCGGACGGAGTCCCAGGGCGGGCTCCAGGCCGGTCTCAAGAACCGTCACCTCTCGATGATCGCGATCGGCGGTGTGATCGGCGCGGGCCTGTTCGTGGGCTCCGGCGCCGGCATCGCCGCCGCCGGACCGGCCATTCTGCTGTCGTACGCACTGGTCGGCCTGATGGTCGTCTTCGTGATGCGGATGCTCGGCGAGATGGCGGCAGCCCGCCCCGCGTCGGGTTCCTTCTCCACCTACGCCGACCAGGCGCTGGGCCGCTGGGCCGGTTTCTCGATCGGCTGGCTGTACTGGTTCTTCTGGGTCGTGGTGCTCGCCGTCGAGGCCACGGCGGGTGCCAAGATCCTGGAGGGCTGGGTTCCGGGCGTACCACAGTGGGGCTGGGCCCTGATCGTGATGCTGGTGCTGACCGCGACGAACCTGGTCTCGGTCGGTTCGTACGGCGAGTTCGAGTTCTGGTTCGCCGGGATCAAGGTGGTCGCGATCGGCGCGTTCGTGATCCTCGGCCTGCTCGCCGTCTTCGGCGTGCTGCCCGGATCGGACCACGCCGGATCGGGGCTCGCCCACCTCACCGACACCGGCGGCTTCTTCCCCGAGGGTCCGGGCGCGATCCTCACCGGGGTGCTGATGGTCGTCTTCTCCTTCATGGGCAGCGAGATCGTGACGCTGGCGGCCGGCGAGTCGGAGAATCCGCAGCGTGCCGTCCAGAAGGCCACCAACAGCGTCATCTGGCGCATCGCCGTCTTCTACCTGGGCTCGATCTTCGTCGTACTGACGCTGCTGCCGTGGAACGACCCGTCGATCCTCGAAAAGGGCAGCTACGTCGCCGCGCTCGACGTCATCGGCATCCCGCACGCCGGTCAGGTGATGGACGTCATCGTGTTGACGGCCGTGCTGTCCTGCCTGAACTCCGGCCTCTACACGGCCTCCCGGATGGCGTTCTCGCTCGGCGGCCGCGGCGACGCCCCCAAGGCGTTCGCCCGGACCAACAAGCGGGGCGTGCCGCAGGCGGCGATCCTCTCCTCCGTGGTCTTCGGCTTCGTCGCGGTCTTCTTCAACTACCAGTGGCCCGACACCGTCTTCGCGTTCCTGCTGAACTCCTCCGGCGCGGTCGCCCTCTTCGTCTGGCTGGTCATCTGCTTCACCCAGCTGCGGATGCGCGGGATCATCCTGCGCGAGTCCCCGGAGAAGCTCGTCGTACGGATGTGGCTCTTCCCGTATCTGACCTGGGCGACCATCGCGATGATCTCGTTCGTCCTCGTCTACATGCTCACCGATGACGCCGGTCGCGAGCAGGTGCTGCTCTCGTTGCTGGTCGCGGTGCTGGTGGTGGCCGTCTCGCTGGTCCGGGAGGCGCGCAGGCGCCGGAGCGTCACTCCGGCCGGGTCCGCCGGCAGCTGATCATCCATACCTGACGGCCGTTGTCAGGTATGACGGGGAGGCTCTCCCTCGCAAGCGCATCGAGCGAGCGACTGGAGAGCCTCCGCCATGACTGCCGCCCCCACCGGATACCAGACCGGTTTCGCGATCCGCCCGGACCTCGTCGTCGAGGCCGCCGGCGCCGAGGACGTACGCACCGCGGTGGCCCGGGCCGCCCGGGACGGGCACCGGGTCGGCGTCCACGCCACCGGGCACGGCCTGGCCGGGGCTGTCGACGGCGGGGTCCTGATCGCCACCCGGCGGATGGACTCCGTGCAGGTCGACCCGGTGCGCCGCACCGCCCGGATCGCTGCGGGCGTGACCTGGGGCCGGGTGATCGAGGCCGCCGCTCCGCACGGGCTCGCCCCGCTGAACGGCTCCGCCCCCGGTGTCGGGGCCGTCTCGTACACGCTCGGCGGAGGTCTCGGCGTGCTGGCCCGGGAGTTCGGCTACGCCGCCGACTCGGTCCGCTCCCTCGACGTGGTGACCGGGGACGGGGTGCTGCGCCATGTCACCGCCGCGGACGAGCCGGAGCTGTTCTGGGGGCTGCGCGGCGGCGGGCACCGGCTGGGCGTGGTGACGGCGATGGAGACCGGGCTGGTCCCGGTGGCCCGCCTGTACGGCGGCTCGATCTCCTTCGACGGGGACGGGGAGGCCGGTACGGAGGTGCTCCGGCGCTACCTGGAGTGGACCCGGACCGTGCCCACGGCCCTGACCTCCTCGGCCGGCGCGCTCGTGTACCCGGACCTCCCCCAGGTGCCGCGGGAGTTGCGCGGCCGGTACGTGATCTCGGTGCGGGTCGCGTACACCGGCACCGCGGCCGCGGGCGAGCGCCTCGTCGCACCGCTGCGGGAGATCGGCCCCGCACTGGCGGACTCGCTGCGGGAGATGCCGTACACCGAAAGCCACACCATCCACAGCGATCCGCCGTTCCCGCACGCCTACTACGGGGACGGGCTGATGCTGAGCGGGATCGATCCCGGCCGTGCGGCGCGGGTGCTGGAGCTGACCGGCCGGAAGGCGCCGATGATGACCGTGGTGCAGCTCAACCATCTGGGCGGCGCCCTGGCCGCCGCGCCGGACCCGGACAGTGCCGTGCCGTACCGGGACGCCGGATTCCTGCTGCGGCTGCTGTCGCCGCTCGACGGTACGGACGTGGCGTCGGTCCGGGCGCTGTACGAGCGGGTGGCCGCGGTCCTGGGGCCGCTGGTCGTCGGCCGTTCGCTCAACTTCTCCTTCGGCGGCGGGGACCGTACCGAGGGCCTCCACGGCCCGGAGACGCGGAAGAGGCTCGCCGGTCTGGTGTCGCGATACGACCCGGCGAGCCTCTTCGGAGGCGCTTACGGAAGCGGTGGCGTCAGCCGCGACGGCCGATGAGCTTCCAGGACGCGGGCAGCGCGCCCATGGCGAGCGCGGCCTTCAGCGCGTCGCCGAGCAGGAACGGCGTCAGACCGGCCGCGATCGCGGCGCTCGCCGACATGCCGGTGGACAGCGCCAGGTAGGGCACGCCGACCGCGTAGATGATCGCCGAGCCGAGCACCATCGTGCCCGCGGTGCGCAGCACCGAGCGGTCGCCGCCGCGGCGGGCGAGGCCGCCGACGACGGTGGCGGCGAGCAGCATGCCGAGCACGTAGCCGAAGGAGGCACCGCCCGCGCCGGAGCTGCCGGCGGAGAACCACGGCATGCCGGCCATGCCGACGAGCGCGTACACGGCGAGGGCCAGGAAGCCGCGGCGGGCGCCGAGCGCGGTACCGACCAGGAGTGCGGCGAAGGTCTGGCCGGTGACCGGGACCGGGGAGCCGGGGACCGGGACGGCGATCTGGGCCGCTATGCCGGTCAGCGCGGCGCCGCCGAGCACCAGGGCGGTGTCCACGGCGTAGCGGTGCCGGGCGGCGGGCAGCAGGTCGGCGAGGACCGCTCCGGTACGGACGGGGGCGGCGGCAGCAGTGCTCATCGGGACTCCGCGGGGTGAGGGCAGGTGGGGACAGACTGAGCCTGACGTTAGCCGACGGAGTATCGCCTGATCACCATCAGCGGCCGACAAAGCGGCGGTTGGAGGATTGGTGGGATTCACACAAAGCGCGGCCCACAATCACATCGGGGCGTGACGCTCATCACTGAGGCGATGGCAGACCGTGGCGCCTCCGGCCGGGAGGGCCGGAGGAGTCCGGACTGTGAATTCCCTCTAAAACGACCGTTCGTGGCGGCGGCCGGTACCGAGCGGCCGGGTGCGCGTGGTGTGTGAGCCTGGTGCCCGTATAGCGGACGGCGGTTCCCCGTGACCGGGACGCGTGTTCAGACTGTGTACACGTCCCCCCGTCTCACCGACCGAACAGAGCTCGTCCATGTCTCGGACCTCCGCGCCTCCCCCCACAGGCTCTCCGGCTGTCGCCTCCGGCACCGGAGGCGACTCGGCCCTCACCCACGGACTCAAGCAGCGCCACCTGTCGATGATCGCCCTCGGCGGGGTCATCGGCGCCGGACTCTTCGTCGGCTCCGGGGCGGGCATCGCCGCCGCGGGGCCGTCGATCGTCATCGCCTACGCGGTCTCCGGCCTGCTGGTCATGCTCGTGATGCGCATGCTCGGCGAGATGTCCGCGGCCAATCCCGCCTCGGGTTCGTTCTCCGTCCACGCCGAGCGGGCCATCGGGCCGTGGGCCGGGTTCACGGCGGGCTGGGCCTTCTGGGTGCTGCTCTGCGTGGCCGTGGGCCTGGAGGGCATCGGTGCCGCCAAGATCGTCACCGGCTGGCTGCCCGGGACCCCGGAGTGGGCCTGGGTGGCGCTGTTCATGGTGGTGTTCCTGGGGACGAACCTGGCCTCGGTGACGAAGTTCGGCGAGTTCGAGTTCTGGTTCGCCGCGCTCAAGGTCGCCGCGATCACGCTGTTCCTGGTGCTGGGCGTGCTGGCGATCCTCGGGGTTCTCCCGGGCACGGACGCCCCGGGCACCGCCAACCTCGGCGGTGAGGGCGGCTTCATGCCGAACGGCCCCGAGGGCCTGGTCATCGGGCTGCTCGCCTCCGTCTTCGCGTACGGCGGTCTGGAGACCGTCACCATCGCCGCCGCGGAGTCCGAGAACCCGGTGCGGGGCGTCGCGAAGGCCGTGCGGACGGCCATGTGGCGGATCGCGCTGTTCTACGTCGGCTCGATGGCGGTCATCGTCACGCTGGTCCCGTGGGACGACCCGGAGGTGGTGGAGGTGGGTCCGTTCTACGCGGCCCTGGACCACCTCGGCATCCACGGCGCCGCGGAGATCATGAACGTGGTCATCCTGGTGGCCCTGCTCTCGGCGATGAACGCCAACGTCTACGGCGCCTCCCGCATGGCCTGCTCCCTGGTCGCCCGCGGCCAGGGCCCGAAGCGGCTCGGCCGGGTCACCTCCGGTGTGCCGCGCACGGCCGTCCTGGTCTCGTCGGTGTTCGGCTTCCTGTGCGTGCTGCTGAGCTACTGGCGCCCGGACGACGTGTTCCCCTGGCTGCTCAACATGATCGGCGCGGTGATCCTGGTCGTCTGGATATTCATCGCGGTCTCCCAGCTGATCCTGCGCGCCCGGATGGAGCGCGAGGCGCCGGAGAAGCTGGTGGTGCGGATGTGGCTCTTCCCGGGCCTGACGGTGGTGGCGCTCCTCGCGATGGCCGGCATCTTCGTCCTGATGCTCCGCCAGCCCGACACCCGCGACCAGCTGGTGGCGACGGGCGTACTGACGGCGGCCCTGATCGCTGTCGGAGTCGTAAGGCAGCGGCGTTCCGCGGCGGCAACGGACGAGTGATCCCGGCACACGAAGGCGCCGGGCGGGTCGGATCACTCCGGCCCGCCCGGCTTTTTCGCGCGCCGGAGCGGGTGCGGGACCGCGGTCCTACGCCGAAGGACTGATCCACCCTCAGCCGCTCCTGCTGTTAGCCTGCTCTTGCATATAGGTTGCAATAACAACAGGGCAGCAGCTGGAGGGTTCGAACCATGGCCACGTACACGCTTCCGGAACTCCCGTACGACTACGCGGCGCTCGAACCGGTCATCAATCCGCAGATCATCGAGCTCCACCACGACAAGCACCACGCCGCGTACGTCAAGGGCGCGAACGACACCCTGGAGCAGTTGGAGGAGGCACGGGACAAGGAGGCCTGGGGAGCGGTCAACGGACTCCAGAAAAGCCTCGCGTTCCACCTCTCCGGCCACATCCTGCACTCGATCTACTGGCACAACATGACCGGCGACGGCGGCGGCGAACCCCTCGCCGCGGACGGTGTCGGCGACCTCGCGGACGCGATCACCGACTCCTTCGGCTCCTTCACGGGCTTCAAGTCCCAGCTGACGAAGGCCGCGGCCACCACCCAGGGCTCCGGCTGGGGCGTCCTCGCGTACGAGCCGGTCAGCGGCAAACTGATCGTCGAGCAGGTCTACGACCACCAGGGCAACGTGGGCCAGGGCTCGGTCCCGGTCCTGGTCTTCGACGCCTGGGAGCACGCCTTCTACCTCCAGTACAAGAACCAGAAGGTCGACTTCATCGAGGCGATGTGGCGCGTCGTCAACTGGCAGGACGTGGCGAAGCGGTACGCGGCCGCCAAGGAGCGCGCCGACGTCCTGCTGCTCGCCCCCTGACCCCGGCGCGCCGAGAACGTCCCGCCTCGTGATCGTCTTCTCAACCTTCGCCGGGCGGGCGGACGAAGGAGGGGTCCCCGCCTGGACATGACAGGCGGGGACCCCTTTGTCCTGCGAAGAATCCACCTGCCCCGGCCGCCCGGCTCGCCTATCGTCGACCTGATCTCCGGCCCGGGGAAACAGCTCCGGCCGGTACCGGAACCACCACATGGGGGATGGCTGTGCGCTACCGCGACCTGGGACGCAGTGGACTGTCGGTGTCCGAGATCGGCTACGGCGCCTGGGGCATCGGCGAGTCCAGCTGGGTGGGCGCGACGGAGGACGAATCCGTGCGGGCCCTCCACCGGGCCGTCGACCTCGGCGTGAACTTCATCGACACGGCGCGCGGATACGGCGAGAGCGAACGCATCGTGGGACAGGTCGTGCGCGAACGGGCCGCCGACGAGGTGCTCGTCGCGACCAAGGTGCCGCCGAGGAACCGGAAGTGGCCCGCACAGGACGGCACGGACCCCGGCGACGCGTTCCCGGGCGAGCACATCCGTACGAGTGTGGAGACGAGCCTGAAGGCGTCCGGCCTCGACCACTTCGACGTCCTGCAGTTCCACGTCTGGAACGACGAGTGGGTGGGGCGCGGGGACTGGCTGGAGACGGTCGCCGGGCTGAAGCGGGAGGGCAAGATCCGGCTGTTCGGCGTCTCCGTCAACGACCACCGGCCCGAGAGCGCGCTCGCGCTGGTGCGCAGCGGCGCGGTGGACAGCGTGCAGGTCATCTACAACGTGTTCGACCAGGCACCGGCCGACGAACTGCTTCCCGCCTGCGAGGAGCACGGCGTCGGGGTGATCGTCCGGGTCGCGCTGGACGAGGGCGGGCTGACGGGCCGGATCACCGCGGACACGACGTTTCCCGAAGGCGACTGGCGCAACCGCTACTTCCGGGACGACCGCCCGGCCCAGGTCGAGCGGCGGGTGGCGGCGATCGTCGCGGACCTGGGCATCGAGCAGGACGCGGTCGCGGAGCACGCGCTGCGCTTCGTCCTGAGCTCGCCGGCGGTCTCCACCGTCATCCCCGGCATGCGCAGTGTGCGCCATGTGGAGCGCAACACCGCGCTGAGCGACGGGCGTCCGCTCACCGCCGACCAGCTCGCCGTGCTGGCCGGGCACCGCTGGCAGCGCAACTTCTACTCCTGAGCCACGGGCGGGCGCCGGGCCGCCGGCTCGGCGCCCGTCGCAGGGCACTCACCGGGCCGCCGTGTCGTCCTTCGTCCACGGCCCGACGCCGAGCCGGCCCGTGGTCCCGAGGTCGAGTTCCGGGGTCACCGTCACGGGCGCGGCGCCGGCCTTCGCCGTGACCCTGACGTACGGGGCGTTCACCGCGTCGCCCGCGCCGGTGGTGTTGCGCCAGGCCAGGTTGGCGTACGCGGACTCGCCCGGCCGCAGCGTCACGGGGCGGGGAGCTGCATCGCCGCCGATCCCGGTGGAGATCTTGTCGGTGCCGTGGAGAATCCGCACGCCGCTCACCGGCTCGCGGCTCTCGTCCAGCAGCTGGAGTCCGGGATACCCCTCGACCTCGTAGGCGGCGGTGCCGCAGTTGAGCAGGTGGAGGCCCACCACGCGCAGCCCCATGGCGGCGTCGCCCCGGTCGGCCGTGACGCGGATCCCGGAGGGCGGGCAGGTGCCGGAACCGGAGGACGCCTCGTCCGCCGCGACGGTGCGCACCTTGATGATCCGGGCCTGTCTCCCCCGGGCCACGACCGGCTCGTCGTCCGTGTCGAGGGTGCGCCGCACGGTCTGGCCGGGCTTCACCGACTCGACCGTGCGCGTGGTGTTGTCCATGGCCTGACCGGACTCGTTCATCAGGGTGAACGTGATGGTGAAGGTGAGCGCCTCCTTCTCGGTGTTGGTGACCTCGAACTCGGTGACCGGAGCCCCGGAGGGGCCGCAGAGCCGGTTGACGACGGTCACGTTGTCCCACGTCCGGCCCGAGGGATCGGCGACGGGCGGGGCGGAGGCGCACGTGGCGGATGCGGCAGGGGACCCCGGGCCGCCGGCCGGCTCCGTCCCGCATCCGGCGAGCAGCGCGGTGCTCGCGAGGGCGGCACACAGGGCGAGAGGGGTGGCGGTACGCATGCGCCCAGAAGATCAGGGGCCGCCCGCCCCGGCTGTGCTCCGGATCACATATCGCGTCACGGTGGCGTCACAACAGCGGCCGGGCCGGGCGGCGTACGCGCCGGGCGTCGCGCGGCGGACGGCAGTCCGACGGCTGGCACCGGGGCGGGCCCTCAGATCCGGAAGACCGATCCCACGAACTCCGCGAGCAGCCGTTCCTTCAGCGGTCCGGGGAGCGCGTCCAGAAGGATCAGGACCGGGGCCATCCGCGTCGGCAGGCCGCCGTCGCCGGTGAGCCCCGCGAAGGCCAGGACCGCCTCGACCTCGTCGGGCCCGAGCTTCGACGGATCGAGCCCCGCGGCCAGTTCGGCGAGGGCGGGATCCACCGTGACCGGGGGCAGGGCGCGGGCCGCGCGCAGCGCCGTCGCGAGATCGGCGAGCAGGGCGTCCACCTGGCCGACCGTGGCCGGGGTCAGGGTGAGGTGGAGGTTGGGCGGCAGACCGTCGAAGGAGAGCTGCGGCTGGAGATACCAGCCGCGCTCCCGCATCTCGTCCGCGAGGTGGAGCAGCAGGCTCGGGCCCGGGGTGTCGTCCGGTCCGTCCACGAGCGTGAAGGCGACGAGCCCGGCCGAGGGGTCGCCGAGCACCCTGACGCCGCTCATGGTGCGCAGCCCGGCGAGCAGCCGGTCGGACGCATCGGCCACCCGGCCCGCCAGCGCGGTGTACCCGTCCTCGCCGACGTACCGCAGCACCGCCCACGCCTGGGCCAGCAGTCCGGCGGACTTGGTGCCCTGGACGGTCGGGTTGACGACGGGGTAGCCGGGCCAGCCCGCGTGGGCGAAGTACTGGTGGCGGCGGAGTTCCGCGTCGCGGTAGAGCACCACGGACGCGCCCTTGTCGGCGTAGCCGTACTTGTGCAGGTCCACGGAGAGCGAGGTGACACCGGGCACGGAGAGGTCGAACGGCGGTATCTCCCGGCCCGCGCGCCGCAGATGGGGCAGGATCCAGCCGCCGATGCAGGCATCCACATGGCACAGGACGCCCCGTTCTGCGGCGGCCGCCGCGATCTCGGCCACGGGATCGATCACGCCGTGCGCGTACGAGGGGGCCGAGGCGACGACGAGGGCGGTGCGCGAGGTGATCGCAGCGGCCACGGCGGCGGCGTCCGCCCGGTACGTGGACCGGTCGACGGGCACCACGACCGCTTCCAGGCCCAGGTAGTGGGCCGCCTTGTGGAAGGCGGCATGGGCGGTGGAGGGCAGCACCAACTGCGGCTCTGTCACACCGCGTTCGGCCTCGGCGTGGTCGCGGGCGGTCTTCACCGCGAGCAGGATCGACTCCGTACCGCCGCTGGTGAACGTGCCTTGCGCACCCGGCACGCCCAGCAGTTCGGCCGCCGCCCCCACCACGTCGTTCTCCAGGCGGGCGACGCTCGGGAAGACCGTGGGGTCCAGGCCGTTGACCGTCGCGTACGCGCTGTACGCGGCGGCGGCCAGCTCGTCGAGGCCCTCCAGGCCCGCGTCGTAGACGTACGCGAACGTCCGGCCGCCCCGGGTCGGGGCGTCGGCGCCCCGCAGGGCGGCGAGTTCGGCGAGGACGTCCGCGGCGGGGACGGCGGGTGCGGGATCAGTCGGCATGGGCGGACTCTTCCTGGAGAGGGGCTCGGTACAGGTGCAGCAGCCACAGGCTCGCCGCGGCCAGGACGGCGGGGATCACGCTCATGCCGAGCGTGATCCCGGTCAGCGCCGCCTCGGGCTGGTCCACCCGGTGGGCGGCGTCCGAGGACCGGAAGCCGGTCACCGCCAGCACCAGGGCGAACGCTCCCGCGCCCAGTGCGAAGGCCAGGGTCTCGGCCGCGGTCCACAGCCCGGTGAACGTCGCGGCCCGCCGCTTCCCGGTCCGGGCCACGTCGTCGGCGAGGGTCTCGGCCAGCATGGTGAGCGGCAGCAGCTGGAGCCCGGCGTACGCGATCCCGATGACGGCGACCGCCGCATAGCCGAGGGCCGGTCCCGCCTGCCGGGTGAAGGCGAGCGCGACGGCGCCCACGAGGTAGAACAGCGAGGCGCACCACTGGGCGTACGACGTGGAACGGAGCCGGGCCAGCCGGTTCCACAGCGGCATGAACAGCACCAGCGGGCCGATCATGCAGGCGAAGAGCGGGGTGACGGCACCGGCCGAGCCGAGGGTGTACGTGGCGAAGTACTGGACGCCCGCGAGCATCAGGCCGATCGCGAGGGCCTGGAGCGTCCACATGGCGGCAAGGGTGCGGAACGGCCGGCTGGAGCGGGCGGCGGCGAGCTGGGCGCGCAGGGACGGTTCGGCCTCGCTGCGGGCGACGGCCGGGGCCCGGCGGGTGGTGAACCAGGCGCCGAACATGCCGACGGCGAGGAGCGCGGCGACCGCGAGGCCCATCAGCCGGTAGCTCGCCGGGGTGTCCCCGTCGGCGTGCGCGATGGCGGGGGCGAGCGCCCCGGAGAGCAGGATGGCGACGCCGAGGAAGGTGACCCGCCAGCCGAGGATCCGTCTGCGTTCGTCCGGGTCCTCGGTCATCTCGGCGGGCATCGTCACGTACGGCACCTGGAAGACGGCGTAGGCGGTGGCGGCCAGCAGGAACAGGGCCGCCACATAGCCGGCGGCGGCCGCGCCGCGCAGCGGCGGTGCGGCGAAGAGGAGGGCGAAGAGCGGCGGCAGGGTGCAGGCGCCGATCAGCAGGAAGGGCCGGCGCGGACCGCCGCGCAGCCGGCTGCGGTCGGAGACGGCGCCGACCAGGGGATTGATCAGGACGTCCCAGGCCTTGGGGAGGAACACGGCGGCGCCCGCGACGGCGGCGGGCACGGCGAGCACATCGGTGAGGTAGTAGAGCAGGATCAGTCCGGGCACGGTGGCGAAGGTGCCCGTACAGAGCGAGCCGAGCCCGTAGCCGATCCTGACCCGGCGGGGCAGGCGTGGGGCCGTGTCCGGTTCCGCTTCCGGGGCCATGCGGGCGTCGGCTGGCATGCCGCCGATCATGAACGAGAGTTCGAGCCCGCGGCAAGGGTCCGGCATGACAGGTGTGTGAACTCGGCCTGTACCGACGGCGGCTCGGGCCGGGCCCGTTGTCAGACCCCTGCTGCATGCTTCGGCCCATGGACACCAAGGACTTCTGGAAGCTGATCGACGACGCGCGCACCCTGGTCGTCGACCCCGCCGACGCCCGGGCCGTTGCCGGGCGGATGGCGGCGCTGCTCGCCCAGCGGCCGGCCGACGACATCCTCGCCGCGCAGCAACTGCTGTGGGACCTGATGGCGGTGTCCTACCGGGCGCCGCTCTGGGCCGCCGCCTGCACGATCAACGGCGGCTGCTCGGACGACGGCTTCGACTACTTCCGGGCCTGGCTGATAGCGCAGGGCCGGGAGGTGTTCGAGCGGGTGGTGGCCGACCCCGACGCACTGGCCTCGCTGCCGGTGGTCCGGGCTGCGGCGGCCGAGGACGCCGACCTGGAGTGCGAGCGGGTGCTCGGGGTGGCGTGGGACGCGTACCGGGAGGCGACGGGCGAGCAGCTGCCCGCGGCCTCGTTCACGATCGACTACCCGGCGCTGGAACCGGATTGGGACTTCGACTTCGACGACGCGGAGCAGATCGCGCGGCGGCTGCCGCAACTGGACGCGCTGTACGGGTGAGACACCGGGGTGCGGGGGGGGGCCGGCCCCCCCGCCCGGGGCGGGGGCGGGGGGGTTGCGGCGCGGGGGGCCGGGGCGCGGGGTTGCGGTGTGTGGAGGGGGGGGGGCGGCCCCCGGGCGGC
>NZ_JBEOVJ010000036.1:0-77041 GCF_040295435.1 Streptomyces sp. NPDC002809 | reverse complement strand
GGTCGATTCGCGTCAGCATGGGACCAGTGCAGCGCTCGGCGGATGGTTACGCAACGTGCGGGGCGCCGCCCCCGGCCCCAGTCCTTCCGCCAGCACCTGGGCCAGGTGCCTCGCCCGGACGCCACCCAGCCCGCGCAGCTGCGTCCGGCAGGAGAAGCCGTCCGCCATGATCTCCGTGCCCGGCGCCGCCTCCCGGACCGCGGGCAGCAACTGGTCCTCCGCGCAGGCCACCGACACCTGCCAGTGGCCGCGCTCGAAGCCGAAGTTGCCGGCCAGGCCGCAGCAGCCGCCCGCCAGCTCACCCCTCAGTCCCGCCCGTTCGCGCATCCTGCGGTCCGCGTCGTCGCCCAGGACCGCGTGCTGGTGGCAGTGCGTCTGGCCGGTGACCGGGCGGTCCAGGCGCGGAGGCTGCCAGTCGGGGGCGTACTTCTCCAGGTACTGGGCCAGGGTGTGGACGGAGGCGGCCAGTACGGCCGCCCGCGGGTCGTCGGGGAGGAGTTCCGGGAGGTCCGTGCGGAGTGTCGCCGCGCAGCTCGGTTCGAGGACGACCAGGGGGTCGCCCGCTGAGACACCCATCCTGTCCAGGGTGCGGCGCATCACCCTGCGGGCCTTGTCCAGCTGCCCCGTCGACACGTAGGTGAGGCCGCAGCACAGCCCGCTCCCGGGGACCAGCGCGGTACGTCCGGCCGCCTCCAGGACCCTGACCGCCGCCCGGCCCACCTCGGGCGAGAGGTGGTTGGTGAAGGTGTCCGGCCAGAGGGTGACCGCCTGGTCGTTCGAGAGGACCGCGGTCCTCCTGCCCCACCGCCGCCCGAGCCACCGGGTGAACGTCTCGCGCGCCAGCACCGGGATCGCGCGCTCCGGCGCGACACCTGCCAGCCGCCTGGCCAGGGCCGCGAGCGGCCGCACCCGGGCCAGTGCGTTCAGCGGGCCCGCGAAGGGGGCGGCCAGGCGCAGCCACACCGGCAGCCATCCCATCGCGTAGTGCGCTGCGGGACGCAGCCTTCGGCGGTAGTGGTGGTGCAGGAACTCCGCCTTGTACGTGGCCATGTCGACGCCCACCGGGCAGTCGCTGCGGCAGCCCTTGCAGGACAGGCACAGGTCGAGGGCGTCCCGTACCTCCGTGGAGCGCCAGCCGTCCGTGATCACCCCGCCCGCGGCGCCGGCCAGCATCTCGTGGAGCAGCCGGGCCCGGCCGCGCGTGGAGTGGGCCTCCTCGCCTGTCGCGCGGAAGGAGGGGCACATCACGGACGGGCCGGAGGCCTTCTCCGTACGGCACTTGGCGACCCCGACGCACCTGCGCACCGCCGCGGAGAAGTCGCCGCCGTCGTGCGGGTAGCCGAAGGCGACGTCGACCGGCTTCCGTGGCAGGACGTCGAAGCGGAGGTTCTCGTCGAGGCGGTCCGGGCGGGCGAGGATGCCTGGGTTCATGCCGCCGTCGGGGTCCCAGAGGTCCTTGAACCGGCCGAAGAGGGCGATGAGTTCGTCCCCGTACATCCGGGGAAGCAGTTCGGCGCGTGCCTGGCCGTCGCCGTGTTCGCCGGACAGGGAGCCGCCGTGGGCGACGACGAGCGAGGCCAGGTCCTCGGAGAAGCGGCGGAATCGGGCCACGCCGTCCACGGTCAGCAGGTCGAAGTCGATGCGGACGTGGATGCAGCCGTCGCCGAAGTGACCGTACGGCGTGCCGCGCAGCCCGTGTTCGGCGAGCAGGGCCCGGAAGTCCCGGAGGTAGGGGCCGAGCCGTGCGGGTGGCACGGCGCAGTCCTCCCAGCCGGGCCAGGCCTCGCTGCCGTCGGGCATCCGGGTCGCCGTCCCCGCCGCGTCCTCCCGGATCCGCCAGAGGGCCCGCTGCCCGGCCGGGTCGGTGACGACGGCGGCGTCCACCGCGTCCGCGGAGGCGGCGCGCACGATCCGCTCGGCGTGCGCCCGTGCCTCGGCCGGGGTGGCGCCGCCCGTCTCGGCGAAGAGCCAGGCGGCACCGCGGGGCAGTCCGGCCGGTTCGCGTACGAGGTCGGCGGCCATGCCCTCGACGGTGAGCGGGTGGTGCGGCAGGAGGCCGGCGGCGGCCTCGGCGGCCGCGGACTCGTCGGCGTAGCCGAGGACGGCGAGCGCACGGGCCGCGGGCGCCTCGACGAGGCGGAGCGTCGCCTCCGTGACCACGCCGAGCGTGCCCTCGCTGCCGCAGAACGCGCGGGCGGGGTCGGGGCCGTTCTCGGGCAGCAGGGCGTCGAGGGCGTATCCGGAGATGCGGCGCGGGAGTTCCGGGAACCCGGTGCGCAGGAGGGCGAGGTGGGAGGCGACCAGTTCGCGGAGCCCGGCGGGGCCTTCGGCGCCCCGTTCCAGGCGCAGGGTGTCGCCGCCGTAGCGGGCGACGGTCAGGGCGTGGACGTTGTCGGCCGTGGTGCCCCAGGCGACCGAGTGGGAGCCGCAGGAGTTGTTGCCGATCATGCCGCCGATGGTGCAGCGGCTGTGCGTGGAGGGGTCCGGGCCGAAGGTCAGCCCGTGCGGGGCGGCGGCGGCCCGCAGGTCGTCCAGGACGACGCCCGGCTGGACCACGGCGGTACGGGAGCCGGCGTCCAGCTCCACGATGTCCCGCAGATGGCGGGTGAGGTCGAGGACGACGCCGGTGCCGGTGGCCTGCCCGGCGATGGACGTACCGCCGCCGCGCGGGACGACGGGCACCCGGTGCGCCCGGCAGACGGCGAGCGCGGCGGCGATGTCGGCGGCGTCGCGCGGGGCGACGACACCGAGGGGCACCCGGCGGTAGTTGGAGGCGTCCATCGTCGTCAGGGCCCGTGCGGTGGCGTCGAACGCGACCTCGCCCCGCACGGACGCGCGCAGTTCGCGGACGAGCGCGGTGGGGGTGCCGTCCTTCGGAGCGCTGCGGTCCGAGGCGCTGCCGCCCGGAGCCCTGCCGTTCGGAACCTCGCCAGTTGCCATCCGGTCAGGATGCCGTCGGCCCGGACACCCCGGCGGACGTCGCCGCGCTCTTCCGACGAAACATCAGGCCTATTACGTCAATACGTCGGAATATGCCGGGCTCACGAACACAAACGGAACAGAGAGCACCACAAGTTCTTCCCAAACAGATCGTCAATTCTCATATAGTGACCCAGACTTATCTGGGAATCATGTGCTCCAGTTGTCGCATTTGATCACCGCAGTCACGACTCTCCCGAACCATCCCATCCGTCACCGTCCGCCCCCCAAGGACTCCGCTTGCGCCCCTCAACCCGGCCGACCGCACTGGCCCTGCTGGTCTCCGTGGCCCTCACCGGATCCCTGAGCGTGTGGGCGGTCCTCTCCGCTCCCGACTCGGCCGGAACCGCAGTGGCCTGGGGGGCGAGCACCGCCGCCGTGCTGCTCTCCGTCGCCGTCGCCGCCACCGTCCACGCCCGCACCACCGCACACCGGCTGCGCGAGATGCTGGCGGCCGAGAGCGGCCGGTTCACCGCCGAGACCTCGCGGATGGTGTCGGCCTCGGCCGCCGACGCCCAGCGGTTCACCGCCGAGACCGCCCGGATCAAGGCCGCGGCAGCCGCCGAGACGGCCCGCGTCATCAAGGAGGCCACGGCCGGCACCGAGCAGCTCACCGCGGACAACGCGCGCCTCAAGGCCCGCGCCTCCCGCAGTGACACCGAGCGCTCCGCCGCCGTCGCCGCCTGCGCCAACGCCGCGGGACGGATGCAGGCCCTGGCCACCAGCATGCTCGCCGACCTGCGCGACATGGAGCACCGGCACTCCGCCGAGGACGTCCTCGGCGACCTGCTCCACCTGGACCACCGCACCGCGCAGGCGGGCCGGCTGGCCGACTCCATCGCCGTGCTGACCGGCGCCCGCTCGGGGCGGCGCTGGGCGAAGCCGATCGTGATGGAGTCCATCCTGCGCGGCGCGATGGGCCGGATCAGCGGATACCAGCGCATCCGTCTCCACTCGACCAGCGATGTCGCCATCGCCGGTCACGCCGCCGAGGGCGTCATGCACGCCCTGGCCGAACTCCTCGACAACGCCGCGAACTTCTCGCCGCCCACGGCGGAGGTCCATGTGTACGTGGAGGAGGTTCCGGCCGGCATCGTGCTGACCGTCGAGGACAGCGGTCTGGTCATGAGCGACGTGCAGCTGCGCCGTGCGGAGCGCGCCGTCTCCGCGACCGACCAGGACCTGACCGGCCTCTCCGGCACCCGCCTCGGGCTCGCCGTCGTCGGCCGCCTCGCCCGCAAGCACGGACTGACCGTCTCGTTCCGGCCGTCGGCTCGCGGCGGCACGGGCGCGCTGATGATGCTCCCTCATGAGATCATCACCCGCACTCCGGTCCAGGCCCCCGAACCCCCCTCCGCTCCGGTGATCCCCGCGCCGCGCGCGCACGAGCCCGAGCCGGTCCACGCCTCCGGCGCCGACCGCACCGAAGCCGCCCGCGCCGAAGCCTCCCCCGACGCCTCCCCCGACGCCGCCCGCGACGCCGCCCGCGCCCAGGAGCCGCTGCGCTCCGACTCCGGCTCGGACACCACCACCGGCGGCCTCCCCCGGTTCGGCGAGAGCGGCCTGCCCAAGCGCTCGCGCGGCCGCACCCTGGCCGCCGCCGAATCCCGCGCCCGGTCCGCCGCCTCCCCCGACGCGTCGGACTCGGAGACGGCCGACGGCGCCACCCCCCGGCCCCGTACCGCCGATCCCAAGGTCCAGGCGGCCCGCTTCAGCAGCTTCCGCCAGGCCGTTCGGCCCAACTCCCCGCACCCGGAAGGCAACACCCCATGACCGCGACCACCGACGAGAAGCTCAACTGGCTGCTGGAGGGGCTCCTTGAGCGCACCCCCGGCGCCCGCCACGCCCTCGTGCTGTCCAGGGACGGCCTCAAGCTGTGCCGTACCCCCGAGCTCTCCGTCGACCAGGCCGACCAGCTGGCCGCGATCTCGGCCGGAATCCAGAGCCTCTCGCACGGCGCGTCCGTCGAGTTCGGTGACGGCACCGGCGGCGTACGGTCCGCGATGGCCGAGTTCTACGGCGGGGTGCTGTTCATCGTGGAGGCGGGGGCAGGCGCCCACCTCGCGGTCGTCGCCTCCGACACCGCCGACGTCGGCCTCGTCGGCCACAACATGAGCGAGCTCGTCGAGCAGCTCGGCGAGCACCTCGTCGCCCCGCCGCGCGAATCCGTCCAGGCTTCCGAAACCGCGAGCGTATGACTTCCCGCCCCCGACCCGGCCGGGACGACGATCCGGACCGGCTCTACACCCTCACCGGTGGCCGCAGCCGGTCCGACTCGGCCGCCTTCGACCTGGTGACGCTGGTCGTCTCCGAATGCGAGCCGGCCCCCGGCATGCAGTCGGAGCACGTCACGATCCTGCGGATGTGCGAACGGCCCACCGCGGTCGTCGAACTCGCCGCCGGACTGAACCTGCCCGTCAGCATCGTGCGCATCCTGCTGTGCGATCTGCTCGACACCGGCCGGATCAGCGCCCGCCATCCCCGTACCGCACGTGTCGCGGACCGGCTCCCCGACCCCGACATCCTGGAACAGGTGCTCGTTGGACTCCGCAACCTCTGACCGTGCCGCCCTGCAGGCCACGGCCGACAACGGACTGAAGATAGTCGTCGTCGGTGGCTTCGGGGTCGGCAAGACCACCATGGTCCGATCCGTGAGCGAGATCCGTCCGCTCAACACGGAGGAGACGATGACCCGCGCGGGCGAGGCCGTCGACCACCTCGACGGGGTGCAGTCGAAGACGTCCACCACCGTCGCCTTCGACTTCGGCCGGATCACGCTCGACGCACGCTCCGTGCTGTACCTCTTCGGCGCACCCGGCCAGGAGCGCTTCTGGTTCCTGTGGGACCGGCTGTTCTCCGGGACGCTCGGCGCGGTCGTCCTCGTCGACACCCGGCGCCTCGCCGACTCCTGGTACGCCATCGACCGGCTGGAGCACCACGGCACGCCGTTCATCGTGGCGTGCAACGACTTCGGCGGCCCGCTCCACACCGAGCAGCAGATCCGCGAGGCGCTCGCCCTCTCGGACGACGTCCCGCTCGTGGAGTGCGACGCCCGGGACCGGTCCTCCAGCAAATACGTCCTGATCACGCTGGTGGAGCACCTCTACGCCCTCTCCCGGGGCACGGTCGGATCCGCCTCCACCACCGCCCGTCCGGAAACCGCTCCGGAGAAGACCCCGGAGCCCACCCCGTGACCCAGCCCCCCGAACCGCCCCCGGGCTGCCCCGCGCACGGACGCGAACCTCTGTCCGGGCCGCGGTTCCAGACCGAACCCACCCAGCTGTACCGGGAGATGCGCCGCGACCACGGTGCCGTCGCACCCGTCGTCCTGGACGGCGACGTCCCGGCCTGGCTGGTCCTCGGCTACCGCGAACTGCACCAGGTCACCAGCGACCCGGTGCTGTTCAGCCGCGACTCCGACCTCTGGAGCCAGTGGGAGCACATCCCCGCCGACTGGCCGCTGCTCCCGATGATCGGCCGCAAGCAGCCGTCGATCCTCTACACGGTCGGGCCCCGGCACGTCGAGCGTGCCCGGATGATCAGCAACGCCCTGGAAGCGGTCGACCCGTTCGCCCTCAAGCGGTACGCGGAGGAGTTCGCCGACGAACTCATCGACCGGTTCTGCTCCAAGGGCTCGGTCGACATCATCGCCGAGTACGCGATGCTGCTCCCCGCCCGGGTCCTGGCCAGGATCTACGGCGTGAGCGACGAGGTCGGCGACGCGCTCGTCGGCTCGATCAACGACATGATCGACGGCCGGGAACGCGCCCTGGCCGGTCAGCAGCACCTCGGCACGACGATGTTCCAGCTGCTCGCCGAGAAGCACGCCGAACCGGGCGACGACGTCGCCACCCGGATGCTGGCCGACCCCGGCGGCTTCACGGACGAGGAGGTCGCCCAGGACCTCATGGTCATGATGGCCGCGGGCCACCAGCCGACCGCCGACTGGATGGGCAACTCGCTGCGGCTGATGCTCACCGACGACCGCTTCGCCGCCTCGCTCTCCGGCGGCCGGCACAGCGTCGCCGAGGCGATGAACGAAGTCCTGTGGGAGGACACCCCGACACAGAACGTCGCGGGCCGCTGGGCGTCGCGCGACACCCACCTCGGGGGCCGTCACATCCAGGCGGGCGACCTGCTGCTCCTGGGCATCGCCGCCGCCAACGCCGACCCGCAGGTGCGCACCGACGGCTCGTCGCTGACCGGCGGCAACAACGCGTTCCTCTCCTTCGGCCACGGCGAGCACCGCTGCCCGTTCCCCGCCCAGGAGACCGCCGAGGTCATCGCCCGTACCGGCATCGAGGTCCTGCTGGACCGCCTCCCGGACATCGACCTGGACGTCCCCGCCGCACAGCTCACCCGGCGCCCGTCCCCGTGGCTGCGGGGTCTGACGGACCTGCCCGTCGCCTTCACACCCACCCCCGCCGCAGGATCCGTCACCGGAGGCCAGATATGACCCGCATCGCCCTCGACCCCTTCGTCGCCGACCTCGACGGCGAGAGCGCCGCCCTGCGCGCCGCGGGCCCGCTCGCCGAGGTGGAGCTGCCCGGCGGGGTGCACTGCTACGCGGTCACGCACCACGCGGAGGCCCGGCAGCTGCTGACCGACTCCCGGATCGTGAAGGACATCAACGTCTGGGGCGCCTGGCAGCGCGGCGAGATCCCGATGGACTGGCCGCTGATCGGCCTGGCCAACCCGGGCCGCTCCATGCTGACCGTCGACGGCGCCGACCACCGCCGGCTGCGCACCCTGGTCGCACAGGCACTCACCGTGAAGCGGGTCGAGCGGCTGCGCTCGGGGATCGAGGCGCTGACGACCGCGAGCCTGGACCGCCTCGCGGCCCTGCCCAAGGGCGAGAAGGTCGACCTGAAGGCCGAGTTCGCCTACCCGCTGCCCATGAACGTGATCAGCGAGCTGATGGGTGTCGACGGCGCCGACCACCCGCGCCTCAAGGAGCTCTTCGAGAAGTTCTTCTCGACGCAGACTCCGCCGGAGGAGGTGCCGCAGATGATGGCGGACCTCGGCACGCTCTTCACGAAGATCGTCGACACGAAGCGGGCCGAGCCCGGCGACGACCTGACCAGCGCCCTGATCGCGGCCTCCGAGGACGGCGACCACCTCAGCAACGAGGAGATCGTCAACACCCTCCAGCTGATCATCGCGGCGGGCCACGAGACGACGATCAGCCTGATCGTGAACGCCGTGGTCGCACTCCAGACCCACCCCGAGCAGCGCAAGCAGGTCCTCTCCGGCGAGCTGCCGTGGGAGAACGTGATCGAGGAGACCCTGCGCTGGAACACCCCGACGTCCCACGTCCTGATCCGCTTCGCGACGGAGGACGTCGCCGTCGGTGACAAGGTCCTCCCCAAGGGCGAGGCCCTGATCGTGTCCTTCGGCGCCCTGGGCCGGGACGAGGAGCAGTACGGCCCCACCGCCGGCGAGTTCGACGCGGCCCGCTCCCCCAACCGCCACATCGCCTTCGGCCACGGCCCGCACGTCTGCCCGGGTGCGGCGCTCTCGCGCCTGGAGGCCGGGGTCGCGCTCCCCGCCCTCTACGAGCGCTTCCCGGAACTGGAGCTCGCCGTGCCGGCCTCCGAGCTGCGCAACAAGCCGATCGTCACCCAGAACGACCTGTTCGACCTGCCGGTCGAGCTGGGCTGACCGGCCCCGTACGGACATACCTCCAAGGTCCACGAACCGGATCCCCTGTCTCATCCGACGGACAGGCTGCGTGACCGCCGCACCGAGCGGCTACGCTCCGACTCGTGGCCGACATCCAGATTCCCGCTGACATCAAGCCCGCCGACGGACGCTTCGGCGCCGGTCCTTCCAAGGTGCGGACGGAGGCGCTCGACGCGCTGGCCGCCACCGGTACGTCTCTTCTCGGTACGTCCCACCGCCAGGCCCCGGTGAAGAACCTGGTCGGCGCGGTACGCGACGGTGTGCGCGACCTCTTCTCCCTCCCCGAGGGATACGAGGTGATCCTGGGCAACGGCGGCTCCACCGCCTTCTGGGACGTCGCGACGCACGGTCTGATCGAGTCGAAGTCCCAGCACCTCAACTTCGGCGAGTTCTCGTCGAAGTTCGCGAAGGCCGCCAAGCTCGCGCCGTGGCTGGCCGACCCGACCGTCATCGCCTCCGACCCGGGCACCCACCCGGACCCGCAGGCCGAGGCGGGCGTCGACGTCTACGCCTTCACGCACAACGAGACCTCGACCGGTGTCGCCGCGCCCGTCAAGCGCGTCGCGGGCGCCGACGAGGGCTCACTGGTCGTGGTGGACGCCACCTCCGGCGCGGGCGGCCTGCCCGTCGACATCACCGAGACGGACGTCTACTACTTCGCCCCGCAGAAGTCCTTCGCCTCCGACGGCGGCCTGTGGATCGGCGTCTTCTCCCCGGCGGCCCTGGAGCGCGCGGCGCGCATCCACGCCTCCGGCCGTCACATCCCGGAGTTCTTCTCGCTGCCCACGGCGATCGACAACTCCCTGAAGAACCAGACGTACAACACCCCGGCGCTCGCCACGCTGTTCCTTCTGAACGAGCAGCTGAACTGGATGAACAGCCAGGGCGGCCTGGACTTCACCACCGGCCGCACGGCCGCCTCCTCCGGCCACCTGTACGGCTGGGCCGAGGAGTCGAAGTACGCGACCCCGTTCGTCACGGACGCGGCCAAGCGCTCGCAGGTCATCGGCACGATCGACTTCGCGGACGAGATCGACGCCGCCGCGATCGCCAAGGTCCTCCGCGCCAACGGCATCGTGGACACGGAGCCGTACCGCAAGCTGGGCCGCAACCAGCTGCGCGTGGCGATGTTCCCGGCGATCGACCCGTCGGACGTCCAGGCACTGACGGCGTGCATCGACTACGTGATCGAGAAGCTGTAACGCCTTCCGCACCGAGAAACGGCCCTGCGCACACGCCTGCCCCGTGTGTACGCAGGGCCGTTTCTGCTTCGCTCGGCGGGGTGAGGGCGGCACCTCCCCGTCGCATGCGGCCACACCGTCCTACGATGATGCTCTCGACACCAGCCATTCCAGGAGGCCCGCAATGTCTGCAGCAGCAGCCGAGCACCCCTGTGAAGACGAGCCGGAACCGTCGTTGCTCGAAGAAGCCAACGGGCTCGCGGAGCAGCTTCCCGGACGTCGAGTCGAGATCATCGGAGGCGTCATCACCGTGGCCCCACCCCCGGACGGCCCGCACGCCCGCGCTCTGACCAAACTCATGCGGCCGTTCATCGCGGCCGGACTCGACGACGGGGACTCGGAGGTCCTCCAGGGAATCGGCCTCTGGCTGCCGGGCGGCCCCGAGGACTACGCGATCCCCGACCTCGCGATCGTCGACGCCGATCTCGACGAGCACAGGCTCGAGAACAACTGCTACGACCCGGCCGTCTTCCGCCTGGTCATGGAGGTCACCTCCAGCAACTACAAGAGCGACCTGCGCCACAAGGTGGCCGCGTACGCCGAGGCCAAGATCCCCGTCTACGTGATCCTCGACCGCAAGCACGGCCGCGTCCACGTCCTGACCGAGCCCGTCGGCGGCACGTACGACCGCCACGAGGTGTACGCCCCCGGCCAGGAGGCCCCGCTCCCCGACTCGATCGGCGCCGCGGTCACCCTCGACGTCGCCGAACTGGTCAAGGCCGGCCGCGCCCGTAACTGACCTCCGCGCCGGACCGGTTGTCAGTGCCGGTTGCTACCTTCCGGATCATGACGAAGACCGTGCCGTACACCGGCGGCGAGAAGGAATCCCTGCACATCGCCCTCGACCGGCACCGCGATGCGGTGCTGTGGAAGCTCGACGGGCTGGACGACGAGCAGATACGCCGCCCGATGACCCCGACGGGGACGAACCTCCTGGGCCTGGTCAAGCATCTGGCGACCGTCGAGTACGGCTGGTTCTGCGCACCGTTCGGGTTCGAGGTCGAGAAACTCTGGTTCGACTCGGCGACCGAGGACATGACGGTCGCCCCGGACGAGACGACCGCGGACATCCTGGCGTTCTACGACCGCGCCCGCACCGCCGCCGACCGGGCCATCGAGGCGACGGACCTGGACGCGACGGGCACCTCGTGGAACGGGCGGACGGTGTCGATGCGCTGGGTCCTCATCCACATGCTGGAGGACGTCGTACGGCACGCCGGGCACATGGACATCGTCCGCGAACTGCTCGACGGAGCGACGGGGACCCACCCCGCCGACGGCTGAGCCGGCCCGCTCACCGCTCCCCCAGCCGCCACCGCTCCTCGCCGTCCTCCCACTCGCCGGTCGGTACGAGCCCCGCGGCGCCCGCCACCGCCGCCGACGCGGCATGGCCGGGGTGGATGTGGGCGATGACGGTACGAGCCGCTCCCCCTCCGATCAGGTGCGCGACGAGACCCCGCGCCGCCTCCTTCGCGTACCCATGCCCCTGCCACCGCGTCCCGGTCACCCAGGCGATCTCCGCCCCCGCCCCGCGCACCGTGGCCTGCACATAGCCCGCCAGGCAGTCCTCGCCCCGGATGCGCAGCACCCAGTTCCACCACAGCTCGTCCGGGTCCGGGGATCCGGCGGTCTGCCGCTCGTACCGGGCCCGCAGGGTGTCCGCGTCCTCCGGGGCGCCGCCGGTGTAGGTGTGCAGGGCCGGGTCGGCGAGCACGGTCGCCATCTCTTCGGCGTGCGCCACCCGCAGGGGCACGGCGTCGAGGAGGGCGGTCGAGAAGGGCGCGGGCCCGTTGTCCGTCGTCATGGAACGCCGACTCTACGACGGACTCGCCACCGCCTTCGAAACACACGTTCGACAGCGCCTGCGGGGATGACACCCCGCCGGGGCGGCGGACCATGGAAGGCATGGAGACGATCCCCGAGCTGAAGCCGTTCGTGAAGCAGTACGCCGTCCTGCTCAGCACGCGGCGCCAGGACGGGACCCATGCGGACACCCCCGTGAACATCGCCGTCGAGGGCGACCACGCCTACATCCGTACGTTCTCCTCGGCGTGGAAGGTGGAGCGGATGCGCAACCACCCCGTCGTGCAGATCGGCCCGTGCACACTGCGCGGCCGGCCGACGGGACCGCAGATCACCGCGCACGCCCGCCTCCTCCAGGCCGGGTCGAAGGAGAACACGCACGCCGCCCGGATGCTGTCCCGCAAGTACCCGGTCATGCACGGCGTGCTCGTCCCGCTCGCGCACAGGATCAAGCGGGACCGGACCCTGCACTACGAGATCCGGCCGCTCGACACCTGACCACCTGACCCGGGAACACCCTCAAGTCGCCTCATCAGTGGGTAGGTTGAATGTGTTGCCGGCCGACGGGGGAGCGATGACGCAGCAGGGGAACACCGCGGACGAGGCAGCGCACGCCGTCGTGCGGCGCGGCAGTCGGCTCTCCGCGTGAGCGCCGAGAGCGCCGCCCACCACATACTCCAGCGGGCCGGACGCACGGAAGCCGATCCCGGCGCCCTGCAATGGTTCCTCGGGGCGGAGGCCGCGGCGGCGGCCGAGGAGGTGAGCGGCGGCATCGCCCTGCCCGACGGAAGCGTGTGGGGTCTCGGGGCCCTGGCTCTCGGCTACGCCGACTGGTGCCGCTATCTCGCGGGGGACGAGGCCGACCCGGTGGCGCTCGGTTCCGCTCTGCTCCGGTTCGCCGCACTGTACGAGCAGGAACCGGGGCAGGTGCCCCACGGGATGCGCCCGCTGTTCGCCACGCTGTCCGGCGAACCGGCCGGCGCCGCGACCGAGCCCGGCTTCGCCTACCACGCCGGCGTCGGACTGACGCTGCTCTTCCAGCAGAGCCGCAACCCCGCAGCCCTGCCCCTCGCCGAGACCCTGCTGCGGCACGCCGCCACCGTTTTCGGCGAGGGAAGCCTCGAACAGGGCACCTGCCTGTCGGACCTCGGGCTCGTCCTCTTCAACGGATTCCAGGACGGCGCCGGCCACCGGGCACTCGCCGCGGCCGTCGTCACACACCGCGCCGCCGTGGTGTGCGCCCCCGGCGTCCGCGACGAACAGGCCCGCAGGCACGGCAACCTGGGGTACACCCTCCGGCACGCGTCCGAGGCGAACTCGGACAAGGACCAGATGCGGGAGGCCGTCGCCGAACTGCGCAAGGCGGTGGAGCTCACCACCTGGAACAACCCGAACCGCCCCCAGCACAGCGCCGTCCTCGGTTCCGCGCTGTGCAGCGCCGCCACGTCCCTGGACGATCCGGCACTGCGCTCCGAGGGCATCGCCCTGCTGCGCGCCGCCCTCGCGGAGCCGGACGTGATGCTGCCCGGCCGGGCCTCGTTCCTCTCCGACCTGGGCACCTCCCTCTTCCAGGGGGCCATGGAGGGCGATGGCGGCGCCGAGCCGTACGAGGAGGGCATCGCCGCCTGCCGCACGGCCGCGGACACGGCCCCCAACCCCTTCGAGCGCACCATGTACCTCAGCAACCTCGCCCTGCTGCTGGCCGGACACGCCGTGCGCGCCGATGCCCCGCACGCCCTGGACGACGCGTACGAGGCCGCCCGCGACGCCCTCGACGGCGCACCCGCCGGGCACCCGGCGCACGCCCAGGCCTACTTGGCCCTCTCCCAGGTGCTGGACGCGCGGCACACGGTGACGGGCAGGGCGGAGGACCTGGAGGAGGCCGTTGCCCACGCCCGCCGGGGGACGGAGTGCGTACCGGCCGACGACCTCGTCCGACGGGTGCTCCACGCCACCGCATTCGCCCACTTGCTGTTCAAGCGCACCATCCGGCACCTGATGGCCACCGGGGAATCCGGGGATCCGGGGGAAGTCGGGGAACGCCACCACGCGATCACCATGCTTCGGACCCTTGCCGGAGATGTCCCGGCCCGCTCCGCCGAGCGCGCCCGGGTCCTGCTGGCGCTCGGGCGCTGCCTGCAGCTCTCGGGCGACGCCGACAGCGTCGACGAGGCCGTCGACTGCTTCCGCAAGTGTCTCGTCCTGCCGTCCCCCAACAGCCAGTTCGAGGCCATCACGCGCTTCGGGCTCGGGGCGGCGCTGGCCCACCGCACCGGTACGGACGACGCCTGGCGGCAGGGCGCCGACGAGATGCTCCGGGCACTCGCCCTGCTCCCGCCCAGTGACCCGATGTACTGGGACTTCCATGCGGAGTACGCCTACGCCCTGATGGAGCGGGGCGATGCGACGAGCGGCGTCGACCTGTACGAGGAAGCGGTCGGCCTCATCCGCGAGGAGGTGGAGCACGCCCCGCTCTCCCGCGCCGACCGGGCCGTGTACTGGTCGAACATCGGCCACGGCCTGATGAACATCGCCATGCGCACCGGCCGCTCCGAGCTCTTTACCGAAGTGGTGGCCACTCATCGGAAGGCCGTGGCCCTGTCCTCGGCGGAGGACTTCCTCCACGCGCACCAGCTCATGGGCCTCGGTGAGGCCCTGCTGACTCTCGCCGAGTTCTGCTCGGTCCCCGAGGCCTGGCAGGAGGGCATCGAGGCGCTGCGCGCGGCCGTGGCCGCCTCCGACGAGGACACCTACGCCGGGGCCGACTGCCGCACAGCCCTCGGAGATGCCCTGCGCAACCTCGCCCGCCTCGACTCCGACCCCGTTCCGCTGGAGGAGTCCGTCCGATGGCACCGGGAAGCGATCGTGATGGTGCCGGGGCGCCCCTCGCCCGTGGCGCTGCTCGGCCTCGCGAACAGCCTCGGGGCCCTCTACCGCTATACCCGCGACGCACGGCAGTGCGACGAAGCCGTACAGCACTTCCGCGCCGCCCTGGCCGCTGCGCACCCCGCGACGGCCGGGCTTCGGGGCTCCGTCCTCACCAGCCTGGGCTACCTCCAGTGGAGCCGGGCCCGCGACACCGGCGACGAACTCCTCATGGACGCCGCCGTCGACACGCTGCGCGAGGCGGTTACCCACGCTTCCCGGACGCGCGTCAGCATGGCGCTCACCAACCTGGGAAGCGCGCTCATGGACCGCGGCCGGCGCACCGGGAACCGCGCCTGGATGGCCGAAGCGGTGACGGTGCTGCGCCGCGCGGTGAAGGACAGCCTGCCGACGGCCATGGACCGTTCCCTGCATCTGAACAATCTCGCCGAGGCGCTGCGCCACTGGGCCGCGCCCATCGGCGACACGGCCGCCATCGACGAGGCGATCACGCTCCTGCGCGCGGCGATGGCCGTGGAGCACGGCGACCGCGGGGGCGCCGATGCGGCCGCGGTCAACTTGGGTGACCTGCTGGTCGGCCGGGCCCGGGCGAACAAGGACCCCCACGCGATCGATGAGGCCCGGCGGGTCCTCGAAGACGTGGTGGGCCGGCTCGGGAAACAGCATCCCTCACGCTTCTTCGCCCTGCAGAAACTGACGATGGCCTGCACCTTCGCCACCGACTTGACGAACGACCCCACAGGGGCGACGGCCCGGCAGGCGCTTCACCGGGCGGCCGCTGCCGCCCGGGAATCCCTCGCCTGCACACCGGAAGGAGACCCGAGCCACTCCTTGTCCCAGCTGATGCTGGCCGGCGTGCAGTTGGAACGCGCAAAGAGAGGGGAACGGGTCGACCTGGCGGAGGCGGCCCGGCTCGCCCGCAGCTGCGCGCAGAATCCGGTCGCCCACGGCTCGGCCCGGCTGGAGGCCGCCCGGGTCTGGGGGCTGGCCTCGATGAAAGCGGGTGACCGCGCGGAAGCCCTGGAAGGGTACGCGTACGCCGTCGGCCTGCTGCCCGGCATGGCTCCCCGCAGCCTCGCCCGCGTCGATCAGGAAGCGCGGCTGAGCGGCAGTGACGGACTGGCTAGTGACGCCGCCGCGCTCGCGATCGACGCGGGCCGGACGGACCTCGCCCTCGCCCTGCTCGAACAGGGGCGGGGCGTACTGCTGGCCCAGGGCCTGGAGAACCGGGCCGACGTGTCACGGCTGCGCGACCTCGACCCCGCCCGTGCGGCCGAATTCGATCAAGTACGGGACGAGTTGAGCGCCCCACCCCCGTCCTCCCCGCCCCAGGACGGCCACGAAGCGAGCGCGATCGCCGAGGCCCGGCACGCCACGGCCCGGCGCTGGACCCAACTCCTCGCAGAGGTACGGCAATTGCCCGGCCTGGAGAACTTCCTGAACCCGCCCTCCGTACCGGAACTGGTCGCAGCCGCCGCCGGGGGCCCCGTCGTGGTCGTCAACGTCAGCTTCTACCGCTGCGACGCCCTGGTCGTGACCGCCGACGCCGGGATCGAAGTGGTCCCGCTGCCCGGTCTCACCCTGAGCGCCACCATGGAGCGGGCGGCGGAGTTCGTCGACGGGATCGACACGGCGTACGGCGGAAACGGCGTCGCCGACGCCGTCGCCATGATGCGCACCCTCTCCCGAACCCTGGGCTGGCTCTGGGACACGATCGCCGCCCCGGTCCTCGACCACCTCGGCCTGGACGCCGAACCGGGCGACGGGGGCCCCTGGCCCCGGCTGTGGTGGTGTCCCACCGGCTGGCTGTCCTTCCTGCCGCTGCACGCGGCCGGGCGCGGCGCGCCGGACTCCGGCACCTGGGTCGTCGACCGCGCCGTCTCCTCGTACACCCCGACCCTGCGCGCCCTCGTCAGGGCCCGCGCCGGCCTCACCACCGGCGCCCCTTCCCGCATCCCCGCCGACGCCCCCGCCCTGCCGTCGCCGCTGGTCGTCGCACTCGCCGAAACACCGGGGGCCCCGCCCCTGCCCGGCGTCGCACGGGAGGCGGAGCTGCTCGCGGAGCTGTTCCCCGCGAGGCGGCTGCTGGCCGGGCCCGATGCCACGGTGGAAGCGGTCGGCAGGGCGCTCGAAGCCCACCCCTGGGTCCACTTCAGCTGCCACGGCATCAGCGAACTGCTCAACCCGTCACAGAGCGGCCTCGCCCTGTACGACGGCCGGCTCACCGTGTCCGACGTCGCCACCCGGCGCCCGAGGAACCCGGAGCTCGCCATGCTGTCCGCCTGTTCCGCGTCGCGGGGCGGCATGAAGCTGTCCGACGAAGTCGTCCAGCTGGCCTCGTCCTTCCAACTGGCCGGATACCCGCATGTGATCGGGACCCTGTGGCCGATCGCCGACAAGCTGGCGACGCACCTCACCGAGGCCTTCTACACCGCGCTCGCCGAGGACGTCGCCCGGGGCCGCCCCATCGATCCGGCCGCCGCCCTGCACCGTCCGGTCAGAGCCCTGCGCGACCGCTACGTCCAGGCCCCGCACCTGTGGGCGGCGCACATCCACACCGGCCCGTAGGGCGGTACCGCTCAGTGCCCTTCCAGCTCCCCGACCCCTTGGACGGGCGGCGCGGTCTCCCCCATCGTCGACCCGGAAGGGCCCTGCGGCACCTCGTCCGGCTCGGTCAGGCCATCGGAGGGCCGATAAGTCTTGCGAATCGAGAACTCCTCCACCAGGACCGCCAGTTCGGCATCGTCGCTGTCGCTGTCGATGGCACTGCGGCTGTCGCCGTCACTCCGGCTGCCGCTGTCACTGCCGCTGTGGCTGTCCGTCTCCGGGTCGTTCACCATCGGTTCCCCTCTCCGGCCGCTCCCGCGCAGGCGGCAGCAGCACCTCCAGCACTTCTATGTCGCTCGCCCGCACGTACACACCCGCGGTGCCCGGCACCCTGCCGAGGAAACTGCCGTCGGCCGCCACCCGGTACTGAGCCTGCAGATAGAGGTCACCGCTCTGTGGATAAGCCGAGGCGGCCGACCGCGAACCCAGCCAACCGCCCACCCACAGACCGCTTTTGAGGCGTACGCGCACGAAGCACGACCCACGCCCGCGGAAGAGGGCGTCCCAGGCCGTCGGCGTCGGCTCGTACCGCGCCCGTGTGTGCCGCCGCCGCCACATCGCCTCCGCCCAGGCCAGCGCGGACGGCACCGCGACGATCAGGAGCAGCGCGGCGGCTCCCGCCCCGCGGGGTTCCCGCACCACCCCGGCGAAGGGCCCGTCCCCGCCCCCGGCCAGCAGCCGCACCAGCCACGGCCCCGCGACCACCGCGTACACGGCGTCGAGCAGCGCACCGGCGGCGATGGCGCGCACCAGGCGGTTCTGCGGTTCCTGCTCGGTGGCGAGGGGACCGCGCAGCCGCTCCCGTACGGCCTGGTAGAAGACACCGGGCAGCACGAGGATCAGCAGGACGGTCAACTGCTGCACTGTTCCCGGAACCATCGTGGTGCCGCACCCCCGTGCTCCGTACGTGGCCGTGTCCCTGCCGCCTCAGGATGACGCAGGGGGAAGGCCCGCGTCCCGGCCTGTGGAAAACCGGCGCCGTCCGAGAGCTCCGACCGGGTACGCGCCCGCTCACCTCTTCCGGCGTCGCGTGCTCACGAACAGCACCAGCGCCAACGAGGCGAGCACGATGCCGCCGGTCAGCGTGGTGCCCTTCACCGGCACACCGTCCTCGCCCGTTCCACTGCCCGCACCGGCGGACGACGGCGTGCCGCCCGCCCGGGCGGGCTCGTCGCCCCCGCCGTTCTTCAGGTCCACCCGCACGACGTCGCTCTGCTCCCCCTCGGAGCCGTACATCAGCGCCGAGCCGTCCGCCGTGTACGTCACGGACTCGGCCTGCCCGAGCAGTGGGGCCTCGACCGGGTAGTCCTTGCCGAGCCTCCCCTTCGCGAAGGGGTAGCCGCGGGCGCTGAAGTACGAGCGCAGCACCAGTTCCTTGCCGTCCGGCGAGAACGCCCCGTCCGTCACCCACGGCACCTCGCCGACCCGCCGGAACACGTTGTCCCCACCGGCCGTGAGCTTCGCGGGGCCTTCGTACAGCCCGCCGCCGTCCTCGTTCTTCGAGGCGATGTACACGCGACCCGTCTCCGGGTGGACCATCATCGCCTCCGCGTTGCGCGGACCGTCGGCGTACTTCACGTCGAACTGCGTCGCCCGGACCGTCGCGTCACGGAGCTCCTTCGGCTCGGGGAAGCGGTAGATCCAGACGTGGTTCCAGCTGCCGTTCAGGTTGTCGCCGATGTCACCGACGTACAGGTTCCCGTCGGGCCCCAGCGAGATCGCCTCCACGTCCCGGGGCGCACCCACACCCTTCATGGTGATCCGCGCGACGGTCTTCCCGGTGCGGGAGTCGACGGCGAAGACGTACGGCCCGTCGTCACTGTCGTTGTGCGTCCAGTAGATCCCTGGGTGGGCGCGGCTGGCGGCGAGGCCGCTGGACTCGGTGATCCGCGGGTCCTCGATCGTGAAGCTCCGGTCGGCCTCCCCGTCGTCGGCCAGGGCGGGACCCGCCGCGGAGAGGGACAGCAGCACGGCAGCGGCGCCGAAGGCAGTCAGTCGATACGAACGCATGGCACAAGTGTCCATCGTCACGTCGCAGGCCGGAGCCATGATCCGCCATGATGGCGCCATGCGTTTCATGTGTGTCGGCGATTCCATGACCATCGGACGCGCCGGAGACTTCACATGGCGCTACCGCATGTGGCAGCACCTCGACGCGACCTTCGACGGTCCGTACGCGATCGTCGGCCCGCGCACCGAACTGCACGACACCGACACGGGCACGCCCGTCTCGACCGCGTACGCCGCCCCCGGTTTCCCCGCCGAGGCCCGCCGCCACCTGGCCGGATGGGGCGAGGGCTGGCTGCACATGGCCCCGGTGATCGCGGACACGGTCGCCGAGCACCGGGCGGACATCCTGCTCGTCTCGCTCGGCCTGATAGACCTCGGCTTCTACACGGACAGCGAGCAGACCGCGCTGAACGCCCGCGCGTTCCTCACCGCCGCCCGCACGGCGAACCCGCACATCAGATGCGTGCTGCTCCCCGTCATACCGAACATCCGGGCGGAGTCCGACGCCCCCTTCGCCGCCGAGTGCGCCCGCTTCAACGAACTCCTGGCCAAGACGGTCGCCGACCTGGACGCCCCGACGTCCCCCCTCCTCCTGGCCTCGCACCCGTCCGGCTACGACATCCACACGGACACGTACGACGGCACGCACCCGGGCCCCTCCGGCGAACACCGCCTCGCGGCGGCCTACGCCGACGCGATGCACCAGGCGTGGGGGCTGGGCGGGGCGTACCGCGCCGCGAACCGCCCCCTCATCCCTTCCCCGTCGGCTTCGCCCGTACGTGCATCCGCTCCCCCTGCGGTCCGAACAGGCTGAGGAACTCCACCGGCTCCGGACCTGCCGCACCCCACCAGTGCGGGGTGTGCGTGTCGAACTCGGCCACCTCCCCCGCCGTCAGCACCAGGTCGTGGTCCCCCAGCACGAGCCGCAGCCGCCCCGAGAGCACGTACAGCCATTCGTAGCCCTCGTGCACCCGCTGCTCGACCGGCCCCTCCATGCCCGTCGCCCCGGGCATGACCTGCTTGTACGCGTTCACCCCGCTGAGGTGCCGGGTCAGCGGCACGAACGTCATGCCGTGCCGCTTGAAGGGCCGGAAGGTGATCCGCGGATCCCCGGTCTCCGGGGCGCCCACCAGCTCGTCCAGCTGCACCCCGTACGCCTTCGCCAGCGGGAGCAGCAGCTCCAGCGTGGGCTTGCGGCCACCGGACTCCAGCCGGGACAGCGTGCTGAGCGAGATCCCGGTCGTCTCGCTCAGCTGCGCGAGCGTCGTCCCGCGCTCGGTGCGCAGCGCGCGCAGCCGCGGCCCGACGCCGGTCAGGACGGACGACAACTCGTCGTCCCCCATCGCGCTGCCCTCTGCTCCAACCTTGTCTTCTGCCATCTCTCCATTTGCCGACCCGGCAAGCGGTGTTGTCAACCGGAGACGTCCGCCGACCCGCCCACCGGTCCGATCATGGCCATGGACAGCCGGGTGAACTCGCTGGTCAGCCAGGCAGGCGGCACCTGGCGCGGACGACGGCCGTGGTGTGCGAGGAGCTCGTCGACGGACCGCGTCAGCACCTTCACCACCACGGCGAGGTTGCCGTCGACGCAGTGGCCCCGCCCCCTCGCGCGCTCGGCCTCCTGGGTCAGGAACTCGATCCACACCGACCGCCACATCGTCAGATGGGCGTCCATCTCCCTGCTGACCCCGAGCACCTCGACGAACGCCACCCTCGCCTCTCGCGGGTCCCGGGTGACGGCCTGCACATAGGCGTCGAAGAGCCTGTGGACCCGTTCCTCGGTCGGGCAGGTCTCCATACCCTCGGCGGACAGCTCCACCTCGGACGCCCGCATGCCCCGCGTCGCCACCTCGTCGTACAGGTCGACGAGCAGGGCCTCGCGCGACTCGAACTCACGGTAGAAGTACGGCACTTCCACCTGCGCCGAGGCGCACAGATCTTCGACGGTGGTACGGGCGTAGCCATACACGGCGAACAACGTCCGCCCGGCCGCCATGAGTTGCGCGCGCACCCACACAGGGTCCCGCGCCGCCCGCGATCCGCTCCACAGCTCCATCACGGCATCCGTCATCGGTCCTCCTCGGTCCGTCCAGGCCCCCGCGCCCACTTTCCTCGCTCCACGGCGCGGACGGTGTCACCGCCACACCGCGAACGGCCGTACGTCTCACCCGGCGGCAGCTGCATCCGCCGACTGCACCGCCGCGACCCGCTCCCGCCAGGGCAGCGGCTCGGGCACCTCGAAGTCGTCGCCCAGGGGCGGCGGCTCCCACCTGACCGTGTGCGCCTCCCAGGCCGCCCGCTGCGTACACGGCCGGCACACGGTCTCCGCGCCCCTGGGACGGAAGACGTGCTCAGCCCCCTCCTCCTGCGCCTCGCACGCGATGAACTCCCTGCCGGTGGCGGGGACGGGCGCGGGCTCCTCCACGCGTACCGGCGACGGCATCATGACTTCGAGCCGCTTTCCCAGGAATCCGAACGGAAACTTCACTCCGTCCTCGGGCAGGCTCCTCGTGAGCGCGAGCCGCAGCCCGGCGGCATCGACCCCGCGCCGCAGCCACTCGGCGGCCGTCCCGGCCAGACGCCGGGCCTGACGGGCCCCGAGGTACAGCTGGCCGTCGACGCGTTTCAGGGAGAGCAACACGCGCTCGGCCTGGATGACTTGTGGATCCGTGGGCTCGGGCTCCACGGCTTCTTCCGCAAGCTTCGGCTCTTCGGTGGGTGGGTGGGAGGAGTTCTTCTCCTGTTCTTCACCCTTGGGTAGGTAACCACCGACCGACCGAGTGGTCGGATGACCGACCATCGGATAGTGCTCACTCGGTCCCACCTCCGGTGATTCAGCTCTTTTGTCATGGATGCGCCGGGCCTCGTGGTCCGTGAGCGGAACATTGGACAGGAGCTGGTCGGTCACCCGGAGCCCGCCGTCGTTCTGCCGCCTCCACTCGTGGACGAACCCGTGCTCCTTGAGCTGCCCCTTGGCCTTCTGGTAGGCGCGCCCTTTCAGTCCGAGCCTCTTGGCGTGCTCACCGAGCGGCCTGCCGGCCCACTTCTCGGGGAGACCCTGCACGTAGGTGATCAGAATCTTCGCGTCGCTGTTGAGCTTCGGATGCCGCACGATGTCGTGCGCGGCCTTCACGAAGCCGTAGGACGGCGAGATAGCATGGCAAAGCATTCTCGGTGGACCTCACTTGTCCATCGTGGGGTGAAGGCCCTCGGCATACGGTGTTGGTAGCACCGCCGGGGGCCGCCCCATGCGCAGAAGCGCACGGAGCGTAACGACGCGATCACCGTACAGCACGGATCTCGTCGTCGACCACCTCCCGCAGCAGCTCGAACAGCAGTTCCGCATCCACGAACGGGACTTGGGGTGTCGGCAGAGAACGCCAGTCCAGCGGGTACGTCAGCCCGTGCAAGGCGGGCACCCCGACGAAGGCCGCCCCCTCCCGCACCAACGCCTCGGCCCCGACCGGCCATCGGTACGCGCGGGCACTCCCGGGCGGCAGCAGGAAGTACATGCTCCGCTCGCCGATCCGCGAGCGGACGATGGGTCCGGCCTGAAAGTCCGTGAACTGCATGATCTCGTAAGCGACTTGCTCGCCCAGGATGCCGATGATCCGCACGGCGTCGAAGTGGATCCCGGCGTGGCGGAGCGCGTGGCCCGTCGCGGGGATCCAGGAAGGCATCAGGTCCGGTGAATTTCTCTGTTCCATACGGAAAGCGTCGGCACTCGCACGTACCGTGACCAGGGACACAAGGCGTCTGTGCACTGTTGTGCACTTGGGGGTCAGGGCTGTGCACACCAGTAACCACGGCGGCAGTAACGCCGAGATGTTCGGGGCGTTGTTGCGATTCTTCCGTGAGCGGTCGGGGCTCTCTCAGGAGGCGCTGGGCGCGAAGATCGGCTTCTCCAAGTCGCAGGTGGCGATGGTGGAGCGGGGCGCCCGTCCGCCGAAAGGGACGTTCGTCGCACGTGCGGACGAGGCGCTGGGTGCACAAGGTGCACTGATCGCGGCCGGAGCGACGCTCCGGACCAGCCATTTGGCCTCGTGGTTCGAGGAGTTCGCGGAGGTGGAGACCAGGTCCTGTGCTCGGCACGAGTACGAGACACATGCGGTGCCCGGCCTCCTCCAGACAGAGGAGCACGCGCGCGCGGTGTTCACCAATCACCACCCCTCCCTCGACGACGAACAGATCGAAGGAAGAGTGGCAGCCCGCTTGGAGCGGCAGGCGCTGCTGACGCGGAGACCTGCCCCTGACATCGGCTTCGTGCTGGAACTGCACCCCCTGGTCCGCCCCATCGGCGGCAGCCAGGTACGCAGGCGCCAACTGCTGCACATCCTCGACATCGCGCAGTTGCGGAACGTGCAGATCCAGGTCATGGCACCGGACCGCACCACCCACGCCGGACTCAACGGCCCCTTCGTCCTGTTGGAGACGGCGGACCGGAATCGCCTCGCCTACGTCGAGGGACAGAGCGGCAGCTTCTTCGTCAGCGAACAGCCCGACCTGGGTGACATGTTCGGGAAGTATGGGATTCTGCGGGCGCAGGCGCTCAGTCCTGAGGCGTCAATGAAACTGATCGAAGAGGTGGCGGAGAAGGAATGAGCACCGACCTCAACTGGTTCAAGAGCAGCTACAGCGGCGATCAGGGCGGCAACTGCGTCGAGGTGGCCACCCGCCCCCACGCCATCCACGTCCGCGACTCCAAGGACCTCACCGTCCCCGCGCTCACCCTCTCCCCCGACGCCTGGGCGGACTTTCTCAGGTACGCGGCTACCTAAGGGCTGTACGGGGCTGGGCCGTTGGGCACGGGAGATCCCCTTCTCGGCTGCCATGCGGCGATCGGGCGGCGCTGACACAGGCGTTCCTAGCGCCAGGGATCGAGGGCGAGCTTGCCCTGGGTCTCGCCCGCTTCGAGGTGCTGGAGCACCGCCGGTCCTTCGGCCAGCGGATGGACCTGCGGGTTGCCCGGCGGGTAGACGCCGTGGGCTATGAGAGCCTCGATCTCGACGAGCAACGACTGGTAGAGGGACGGGGCCGCGACCGCCAGCGCGCCGATGTGCAGGCCCTTGATCTGGACCTGATGGGTGAAGACCAGGTCGTGTGTGGTCAGAGTGGCGTCACCGGAAGCGGCGCCGAACACGACGATGCGTCCGGTGAAGGGCTTGGTGACCGAGAGGCTGGCCTCGAACGTGGCTCGGCCCACCGATTCCAGGACCAGGTCGACCCCGCCGGTCAGGCGGATGACCTCCTCAGCCAGATCGGGGCGTCGGCTGTCCAGCACTTCGTCAGCGCCGAGCTCTTTGACCACTGCGTGCTTCGCTGGTGACGCCGTTGCGATCACCCGCGCACCGTAGTGGCGGGCAAGGCGAACCGCGGCCTGCCCCACGCCGCCGGCCGCGGCATGGACGAGCACCACCTCACCCTTCTTGACCTCGCCCAACGGCTTCAGTGCCGCCAATGCGGTGGCCCAGTTCAACACCAGGCCGAGAGCCTGGGAGTCACTCCAGCCGGACGGTACGGGAAGCACACCCGCCGCCGGCATCGTCATGTACTGCGCGAAGGCGCCCGGTCCGGCTCCGACGACGTGGGTGCCGAGCGGCAGCGGATTCTCAACGTCCGGGCCGACCCCCGCGATCTCACCGGCGGCCTCGAAGCCCGCCACGTAGGGTGCCTGTGGTCCTCCGCCGTAGGTGCCACGGGTCTGCATGACATCGGCGAAGTTGACCCCGGCCGCACCGACACGGATCAAGTACTCGCCGGATCCCGGGGTGGGGCGGTGGTGATCCGTCGTGAGAGTCAAGTCCTCCGGCCCCCGGTGCGACTGCTGGACCAGGGCTCGAACGTTCCGCTCGATGGCGTTCTGCTGCTTGTCGGTCTCCATGCACCGACCGTAGGAACCTCACACTTACGTCAAGGTCAAGCGGCTGTCAGAGATCGGTACGGCGGGCCTCCCGCAGGTAGGCGTCGAGTGCCGCCTGCTGCTCGCCGAGCAGGGCGATGCGAGCAGCAAGCCGATCGCGATAGCCCTGCACCTCGTGCAGGAACTCCGAGCACACCGCCTCGGTGCCGGCGTCGGATCCGTCGGTGAGACCGGGCAGGACTTCCCTGATCAACCTCACGGGCAGCCCGGACTCCAGCAGCGAGCGGATGACGAGCACCAGGTCGATGGTGGACTGGCAGTAGTCACGGAACCCATTGCTGAATCGGCCGGGGACGATCAGGCCCACGTCCTCGTAGTGCCGCAACGATCGCGCACTCACGCCGCTGACTCTGGAAGCTTCGCCGATCTTCATACCTGTAGCCAACGTCCGGCCGCACCGCAGTCTTCCTGCACTCGCCACGAACGAGCTGACGACCTGCTCGGGCGTCAACTACCGCATGCCCCAAGGCACCTGGCGCTCCAACCGGACCGTGCGTGGCGGCCGCTTCTCCTCAGGCAGCGCTCTCACGGGTCTCCACGACGAACATCCGGGAGCGTGTCCGGTCCAGGAAGTTGGCCTCATCGGCCTCGATCGCGGCGCGGACTTCGGACTTGGCGTGCGTGGCAAGCATCTCGTCGTACCCGGACCGGTCGGCGAACCCGAATTCGGTGATCACGTCGAAGTCGGGATCGGCCGCGGTGTCGGCGCCTGCCATCGACTCGCGATCGATGTAGTTGCGCCGGTAGTCGCCGATCTGCGGGAGCAGGCTGCGGATCAGCTTCGCGTGGTTGTTCTCGTAGTGGGCAACGAACTCGGCGTGAGTGAGTCCGGGCTTGCGGGCGAGTAGCGCGATGGCCTTGAGCATGGCGGAACAGTAGGTCGTGGCCGGCCCTTCGGGAGGCGCCGGTCCCGTTCACCGGCAGGGCTTGTCGCCGCGTCACGGCCATGCGCCGCCGGGTCCTCCCGGCCGCCCGGCGTGGCCTCCGGTGCCCTCGACGCGATCACCGCTCGGGCCCTTTGTGCGATCGGCTGCCACCGCTCGGAGCCGGGCCGCCCGACCCGCAATACGGCGTCCTGCGGGGTCGTCGTGGGGTCCGGGCATCATTCGGTCACGGAGCCCCTCGCTACGTAGCATGTCCATGCTCACGCATGCGATCTTGGGGGGATTCCGCGATGACCGGTGAGATCTGGGCACCCGTTCTGTCGCTCGCCGGCGTCCTGCTCGGCGGCGGGCTGACCGCCTTTGCCCAGCGCGCCACGCAGCGGTCCGCCGAGCGTACCGAGCGGCACAGGCAGGTGACGGCTGTCGCGGAAAGCCGCCGGGCGGAACAACTCGCGGTGCTCAAGGAGTTCGTCGCGAGAGCGCAGCAGGCCGAGCAGGTCGCGTACCGCCGTCCTGACCCGTGGGGTGACGACGAGAACGGCTGGATGACCGGCGCGGGACCCGTCATGACCGCACTGTGGACCGCATCGGGCAACGTGATGCTGATGTGCGACCAGCGACTGCACGAGCCCGTCCGCGCCTACGGGCACGCGCTCAACCAGGCGGTGTGGCGGGAGATCGGCGACATCGAGGTGAACGATCACCTCGAGACGCACAAGGCCGCGTTCATGGCCGCAGCGCACAGCAGTCTGGCTTCCGGCTGAAGGGGCCGGCCGGCCACCGGCCTCGCCGAAAACCCGTTGGCGGGCCGCAGCGGCCGCTGCTAGCCTCCTGGAGGCCGTGCGAGAGAACGAGGAGGTGGTACCCGTGAACGCAGTATCGACATGGGTGCTCCCCTCTGGAGCCATGGTCGGGCGATAGGTCGTCCGGGAGCGCCCTCTGTGAGCACTCCCGAAAGGCACGACCATGCATTTCACCTCGGAACAACGCCTCGACGACAACGTCCTCGAACGCGAATTCACCCTCGGCGAGATCCCCGGCATCCTCTGGACTCCCGCGTCCGCCTCCGCATCCGCTCCGGCACCGCTGATCCTGCTCGGGCACCCTCCCCTCGGGCTGCGCAGGATGCACCCCAGGCTGGTGGGCCGGGCGCTGCACGCCGCGGCGGACGGCTTCGCCACCGCGACCATCGAGCTCCCCGGGAGCGGTGACCGGCCCCGCCGGCCCGCCGTCGAGCAGGCCCGCGCCGACATGCAGCGGGCGATGAAGGCCGACGAGCCGGTCAGCGACGAGATCATCGACGCCCTCGTCCTCCCGCTGGTCGACGAGGCGGTCCCCGAATGGCAGGCCGCCCTGGACGCCCTCCTCGCGATGCCCGGGATCGACGGCCCCGTCGGGTACTCGGGCGGTGTGATGTCCATCGGGATTCGGCTGGCGGTGGTCGAGCCGCGCATCTCGGCCGCCGTTCTGTTCGCCGGGAGCCTCGTGCCCCGCACCATGTTCGAGGAGGCCCGGCGGGTCACCATTCCGCTGCATGTCCTGCTGCAGTGGGACGACGAGGGGAACGACCGGCAGACGGCCCTGGACCTGTTCGACGCCTTCGGCTCCGAGGAGAAGACCCTGAACGCCAATATGGGTGGTCACACCGGTGTCCCGCAGTTCGCGGGGGAGGCAGCGGACCGGTTCTTCGTCCGGCATCTGAAGTGAGGCCGGGCTGCCCGGCGGGCAGCAGTCAGTAGGAGCCGCCCCGATCGCGGAGGTACCGGCCATCGGCGGTACCGGCCGGTCGGGGCGGCGCTCGGCCACCCGCGTTTCCGTCAACCGTCCCGCTCCGTGCAGATCCGGGGCTCAGGGCCCGGGACCCGGACCTGTCAGGGACTTCTCGGGGCCATACCTCCGGGCGGCGTCGGGGATCGTCCCGATAGCCCGCGAGCCGCCCGTCGGCGACCGTGGTCGTATGACCGAGACAACGCGCTCAACTCGCCTTTTCGTCATGCTCGTTCCGCTGTTCCTGCTCCTCTACGGCGTGTTCCGCCTCATCGACGGCAGGGACGGCGACCACGGTCCCGGGCTCGCCTGGAACATCGGCCACACCTTCTTCTTCGCCGCCTTCCTCCTGCTGGGCGCCCTGGTCGTGGAGCTGCGCAGCCTGGTCCCCGCCGGTACGGCGCGAAGAGGGGCGGCCGCCGGTGCGGCCATGGTCGCCGGGGTGTTCGGCGCCGCGTGCTTCCTCTGGGTCATCCTCGGCGACCTGTTCCCCCGCTTCGACGACGCCGCACCGCTGCCCGAACCGCTGGAGCTCGCGGGCCCCCTGGCCTTCCAGCTCGGCCTCCTGACCCTGCTGGCCCTGCTGGTCGCATCCCGGCCCCGGAGGCTTTCCGCATGGAGTCCCGTGCTCGTCTTCGTCGCCTTCCTCCTCATCGCCGTGAACCTCGATCTGATCCCGGTCGCCGCCCTCGTCCTCATGGCGGGCCTCGCGCCCCTGGCCCGTACCCGGAACCTGCGCGCGACCGCGAGCGCTGCCTGACGCCCCGGCCGCGCCGGGGCGAACGCCCGCCCTGAAATACCCGAGGCCCCCTTCATGGCCGCAGCGCGCAGCAGTCAGGCCTCCGGGTGAAGGCGAGCCCCCCTCAGCGGGAGGGCCCGAAATCGAAGAACACGGCGGACAGGGCTCGGGTGGGATGCCACCCGAGCCGTGCCCGCCGTGTTCTTCGGCCGTCAGGCCGCGGTTTCGGCGGCCTCGGCGCGTGCGGGCCGCCGCCGGCCGTGCAGGGCGGCGGACACGACGGCTACGACGAGTCCCGCGAAGGCCCACGCACCGAGGATCCACAGGGCGCCGGTGGTGGCGTTCCCGTCGAAGTAGACGGTGTTGCGCACCACGGTCGTGCCGGCCCCGGGCGGGAGAGCCTGTCCGATCGCGCGCCAGAACGGCGGCAGCAACGAGGCCGGGTACACCCCGCCCGAGCTGGGGTTGCCGAGAATGGTGAAGATGAGAATGGTCAGGCCCAGACCGATCGTGCCCGCCAGCGACTGAAGGGCCACACCCACGGCTCCTGAGGCGAACACCACCAGTGTGCCGATGCCGACGAGCTCCCAGAAGGCACCCGGCAGGCAGTTCAGCACGGGCCCGACGATGATCGCGCCCCCGATGCCGGACACGAAGGCGTAGGGCACCATGGCCGCCAGCCGTACGAGGACACGGCGGAGAGTGGGACGCTTGGAACCGGCCGCCATGTTCAGGGCCGATGCGGCGAGGTAACCGCCGATCGTCCAGCTGAGGACCAGGTAGAAGGACGAGAGGCCCCGCGAGTCGCCCGCCGCAGGCGGCCGGATGTCACGCACGACGATCGTGCGGCCCTGGGCGGTGTCCACCATCTGCAAGATCTTCGTGGCGGCGTCCCCCGCCGACGGCCCTCCCGCCGAGGCGACGAGCAGGGCGTCGGTGCGCCCCACCGCGGCGACGACGAGGGCGGCATCCGCCTGTCGGTCAAGGAGCCGGGCCCTCGCCTGGTCCACGTCCGCGACCGCACTGACGTGCAACGGGTCGCCCTCCAACGCGTTCAGCCGGGCCACCAGCGCCTTCTCCACCGATGCCGGCGCGACGACCACCATCGGAATCCGGTGGGCCTTCGGCGCGTGAAACGCACCCATGTAGGAAAGAGCAAATCCGAGTTGGAGCAGAAGCACACCCAGCATGACGAGCACGGCTCGCGTCGTGATCGCGTCGCGCAACTCCGCCAGGACGCCAACTCCCGGCTTTTCCGGACGACTCACTTCATGACTCATCTGTACACCGCACCCCACCGAAGTCGTCCATTTTGGTTTTCCCCGCAAACACCCCATCCTCGGCCGGAGCCCATTCCGGGCCGAAAGGCCACGCAACGCCGACACCTTCCATCCCCCGTTCGGCTCAATGCCGCCCCCGACCACCCAGGGGCACGCGATCGCCGACGGCCCGGCCGGCGGGGCACGCAATAACCGGTGGAACAGCACGGCTGCGCGCCCCTATCGTGCGGCCCGAGCCATGTCGTCCACGGAAGGGCGTTCCGTTGTACACCGCGTGAGACCTCCCCACTGCTGATCTGTCGCACGTCGCGCGCCTGCGCGACGCGCTGATTTCCGCTGCGGTCCTCTCACCTGAAATCGGTGTACCTCTGTGCTCAACAACTGGTTTGTCGCGCCCACTTGCCTGCCACTCGTCGTCCGCCGTTGCCATACGTGCGCGTCCGGGAGCTTCCGGGCGAACGGCAAGTTCCGCGTCAACGCGAACCACAAGCTGCTCGACGCCTGGCTCCTCGCGCTCTGCACCTCGTGCGGGGAGACCACCAGGCTCACGGTCCTGGAGCGGACGCATGTGCGCTCCGTGCGACCGGAGTTGCTGGACCGGATGCACGACAACGACCCCGGCCTGGCCGCCGAGCTGCTCCAGGATCCGGTCGTACGACGCCGCAACCGCATCGCCCTCGACTGGGACGGCGCCTGGCGCCTCGACACCGGCGGATCGGATCACCTGGATCGCGAGGTGATCGACATAGCGGTCCGCTTCGGGGCACAGATCCCGGTCAGGCCGGCCCGACTGATCGCTGAGGGCTGCGGGCTCTCGCGGGCCGAGGTCGAGCGGCTGATCAAGGAGGGGAAGCTCGTCTCGGCGGTACGGCTGAGCGGCAGGGTCTCCGGCGACTTCACCTTCACACTGAAGCGCTGAGCCGACCGCGGGGCGGGTGTGCCTGTCCGGGACGATCCGCCGGACAGGCACACCCGAACCTGCGGGAACTCCCCGCCCCGCCGCACCGACCCGGCGTCAGCGCCGGGCCAGCGCCAGCAGACTCAGGCCGAACATCAGTACACCCAGCGGGAGATGGACCGACGGAACGTGTGCGATCCCGAGCACGACCTGGACCGAGGCGAGGACGAGGAAGCCGGAGGCGTACCAGATGGGGCGGGGCGAACCGCCTCCCGGCTTCCACGCCAGCACCGCCGCGAGCACGTACAGCATCGAGGCCCCATACATGACGCGCGCTCCGGCGCTGTGCAGCGTCTCTCCGTACGAAGAGGTCAGCAGCAGTCCGGCGGAGACCGCCTGAAGGAAGATGGTCAGGGTCTGCAGGGCGATCGCGATCTGCAGGAATGAGAAGCGGCGCTGTGCCGCCGTTGCCTGGGTTGCCATGCCACGGTCCCCTTTTCCGCCCGGGGGGCAGTAGATCGATAGGGTCTTACCAGCCCGACGACGCGGGCCCGCGAAAGGTAAGGCGAGGGGGCGTTCGGGAGCATGGGGACGGCGGGGGCAGCAGGGGCGGGCAGCGATGAGATAGCCGGTGAGCGGCGCCAACTGCTCAATGTCGCCTATCGGTTGCTGGGTTCACTGGCCGAGGCCGAGGACGCCGTGCAGGAGGCCTACGCGCGCTGGTACGCGCTGCCGCGCAGCCGGCAGGCCGAGATCGTGTCCCCGGGCGCCTGGCTGTCGACGGTGACCGGCCGCATCTGCCTCGACGTGCTCGGCTCGGCGCGGGCCCGGCGTGAACGCTATGTCGGCGCGTGGCTGCCGGAACCGCTGCCCGACCGCACGGAGTGGCACCACGCCCGTGGCACCGACCACTCCGACCCCGCCGACCAGATGGTCCTGGACGAATCGGTGACCATGGCCTTCCTCGTCGTACTGGAGTCGATGACGCCCGCCGAGCGGGTGGCGTTCGTCCTGCACGACGTGTTCCGATACCCCTTCGCCGAGATCGCCGATGTCCTCGGCCGGACCTCCGCGGCGTGCAAGCAGCTCGCGGCCTCCGCCCGCCGACGGGTGCGCGTGGCGCATGCCCCGGTGGCGACGTCGGTTCAGGCCGAGGCGGTGCGGCATGTCAAAGAAGCGTGGGAGACCAAGAACGTCGCCGCCCTCGTCGACCTCCTCGACCCGGCCGCGGTGATGACCGCCGACGGCGGAGGCCTGGTCGGCACCGCTCTGCGCCCGATCGAGGGCGGGGCACTCATCGCCCAGTACATGGTCGCCATCGCCGACAGGGCCCCCGGGCTCGAACTCCTGGAGCGGTCGGTCAACGGTGTGCCGGGCCTGGTGGCCCAGCGGGCCGGCGCCGTCATGACCGTGGCCTCGTTCGAGATCGCCGACGGCCGCATCTCCCGGATCTGGGTGGTCCGCAATCCGGAGAAGCTGCGACCGTGGGCGGAGGAGGGCGACGAGCCGGCGGCGTGACGGCCCCCGCGCCCCTGGCAGCCGCTGCGGTCGGCCCGGCTCGGGAGCAGGTGATGGGGCAGCCCCGCAGCACGGACTGCTGGGCCGCGCGCAGAAACAGCGCGCCGTGGAGGGCCAGGCCGTATCCAGGTCCGCGCTCCGCGGTCCCGGCCGGTTCCTCCGCTGCTCCGTCCATGAACCACTTGTCAGTGACGATGTGCCCGATCCGGGTGTTGCCGTGGGACGCGGACCAGGCTCCGGACAGGTGCGGGGACCTGATGCCGAGTGGACCATCCGGTGGGGCATCCGGCACCCGCCGCCCCTTGCCCGGCCATCGTGCCGACGAGCGCACGTATCCGATCAGAAATAGAATTGGGTGCGTCCGATCAGCAAACGTTCCTTCCAGGGCACGCAGCTCTCCTCCGGTCCCTGACGGAGCCGGGGCAACGGGCAACTCGTACCGATCCGCGTCGCCGCGCCCGCCCTCCTCCCCGGCCGGCCTGGCACCCGTTACGTGAAGCGCTGCCGGACGGGCCGGAACGAATTCGATGCCCGACTCCTGCCGTACGGGCGCAGATCGGCCTCGCGGGACCCACTGCGTGCGGAGATGTCCGACGTCACACCCTCCGAGTCCGACGTCACCCTCCGAGCCCGACGTCACACCCTTCGAGAAGGCCTCGTCATGACCAACCCGCAGCAGAATCCCCGCGCTCCGGCAATTCGCCTCATCTTCGAGTACGAGGGTGATTCGGTGCGCCTCGTCTCCCAACAGCCGGTCGACATGGCCATCAGGGGCGTCGACACCGGCGTCGAGTCCCGTCCCGGCGACTTCGTGGAAACACGGGACGACGGCGGGCAGCGCCTTGCCCGCGTCCCCGCGCCCGGAGCCTTCCGGGAGAGCGCCGAGGTCTTCCCGGAGAACCACGCTGAGCCCATCACCCGGGTCGACGTGGAGGCACGCGGCGCCTTCACCGTGGTCGTTCCCGCACCGGCCGAGGCCGCCGAGGTCGCCGTGGTCCGTGTCGCGCCCCCGGGGCCCGGGGCACCGCCCGGAGGTCCCCCCGGTCCGCCTTCCGAAGCGGCGCAGGGCGTTGACGTCGCCACCTTCCGGCTCGATCGATAGGGGACCGTGATGACCACGTCCGACGGCTCCGTCCAGGGCCACACCCAGATATACGGAACAGCGCCCCGCAACCGGGCGTTCACCATCGTGCTGCTCGGCGACGGCTTCACCGCCGCTCAGCAGACGGCCTTCGACACCGCCTGCACCGACTTCGTCACCGCCCTGACCACCACCGCTCCGTACGACAGGATCGGGCGGGGCATCAACACCTGGCGGATCAACGTCACGTCCACCGACTCGGGCGCCGACGACCCGGCGGCCTCCGGCGGCACCGGCGCGACGGCCCGCACGTACTTCGACTCCAGGTTCGGCGCGAACGGCATCAGACGACTGCTGGTCTGCAACAACTCGACGGTGCTCCAGACAGCCACCGCCCGGGTTCCGGAGTTCTCCGTCGCGATCGTCGTGGTGAACTCCCCGGTCTACGGCGGGAGCGGCGGCTCCGTGGGCACGTACTCCCTCGCGGGCGGGGCGACCGAGATCGCCATTCACGAGCTCGGCCACACGGCGTACGGGCTGGCTGACGAGTACGCGTACTACGCAGGCGGCGGCGAGACCGGGCACGACCACCACCCGGCCGGTGAGCCGGCCGAGCCGAACGTCACGCTGAACACCGACCGCGCCACGCTGGAATGGGGCTGGGCGGTCGCCCCGACCACAGCCCTGCCCACGATGTCCAACCCGGACTGCGCGTCCGTGGATCTGCGGCCGAGCGTGGCTCCCGCCGGGACGGTCGGCTGCTTCGAGGGTGCGCACTACTACCACTGCCGGTCCTTCCGGCCCGAACACAATTGCAAGATGCGGGAGTTGAGCAACCCGTTCTGCCAGATATGCCGTCAGGTGATCCGGGCCCGGACGAAAGTGGCCAAGAACATCTGCGCCCTGACCCCGACCAGGGACGCCGTGTACCGGTACGACGGCTCGGGAACGTCCTGGACCAGGATCGGCGGCCCCGCAGGCCACCTCTACGCCGGCACCTGGGGACTCGTCGCCACGAACCCCGACACCGGCGACCTCTACCGCTACCTCGGCACCCCCGACAACTGGCAGCACATCGGAAGCGCCGGAGCCTCGTTCGCCGTCGCCACCGACACCGTCTACGGACTCACCCCGACCAGGGACGCCGTATACCGGTACGACAACTCGGGAACCTCCTGGACCAGGATCGGCGGCCCCGCAGGCCACCTCTACGCCGGCACCTGGGGACTCGTCGCCACGAACCCCGACACCGGCGACCTCTACCGCTACCTCGGCACCCCCGACAACTGGCAGCACATCGGAAGCGCCGGAGCCTCGTTCGCCGTCGCCACCGACACCGTCTACGGACTCACCCCGACCAGGGACGCCGTATACCGGTACGACAACTCGGGAACCTCCTGGACCAAGGTCCACGGCCCCGCGGACCGGCTCTACACCGGGGACTGGGGAAGGGGGCTCGTCGCCACGAAGCCCGGCTCCGGCGACCTGTACACCTACCTCGGCAGCCCCGACAGCTGGCGGCACACCGGAAGCGCAGGCGCCTCGTTCGCCGTCGCCACCGACACCGTCTACGGACTCACCCCGAGCAGAAACGCCGTATACCGCTACAACGGCTCCGGCCTCTCCTGGACCAAGGTCGGCGACGCCGCGGACTCCATCGTCGCCGGCGACATATGAGCGAGGCCCGCGCCCACCGGCATCAACCTCAAAGGAGAGGAAGACGCCAGAGGAGAGGGAGACGTCAGACGCCCGCGCGGTCGTCTCAGGCGTGCAGCGTGGGCCGGTAGACGAGCTCCTGGATGTGACCGTCGAGCGTCCGGTGCTCGATCAGTTCGAGGTCGAAGTCGGCCGCACCCTTGAAGATCGGGTCCACGCCGGTCTTCCCCGTGATCACGGGGAAGAGCGTGATCTGGACGCGGTCGACCAGACCTGCCGCCAGCAGCGCCCGGTTCATCGACAGGCTGCCGTGGGAGCGCAACGGCACTTCGGACTCCTCCTTGAGCCGGGCGACGACGTCGACGGCATCGCCGCCGGCGACGGTCGCGTCCGGCCAGTCGAGGGGGCCCTCCAGCGTGGTCGACACCACCGTCGCCGGGAGGTTCCTCATCCGGGTCACCCAGGGGTCGCGCACGTCGGACCCCTCGGTGCTCGCCGCCAGCATCTGCGTGAACAGCCTGTACGTGTGGGCCCCGAAGACCATCCGCTGCTCGTCCCGGTACAGGCCGAGGCGGTGGTCCAGGAGCTCGGGCCCCTGCTTGCCCCAGTAGCCGGTCCAGTCGCCGCCGGCGCCGCCGAAGCCGTCGAGGCTGGAGAAGACGTCGAAGGTGTAGGTGGCGGTCATGATGCTCTCCTCACGTGCGGCCGGTCGCGTTCCGCGGAACGCGTTCTGTACAGCGCGCCCCGCGGAACGCGCTGTACATACAGACTGGCCATCGCTTCGGAACTCATCGCCCGCCGCGCCGCCTCACCCCCGGATGCCGCGCAGGAGGTTGCCGATCAAGGCGTCGGCGAAGGCGGTGTCGAGGGACTCCTCCGGCATCATGAGCCGGTGGTAGCAGGCGCCCCAGAGCTGGTCCACGACCACCTGGGGATCGACGTCGGCGCGGATCTGGCCCGCACGCTGCGCCTGCGTGAGCCGGTCGCCCGCCAGGCGGCGGCGCGGGCGGACGTAGTGCTCCGCCAGGGCGTCGGCCAGTGCCGGGTCGGTCTGCGCCGCGCCGACGAGCTGGGCGATCACGGGACCCGCGGGCAGTCCCGTGAGCAGGCCCACGAAGGAGTGGAGCTGCGCGGTGAGGTCGCGCTCGATGTCGCCGGTGTCCGCGAACGCGAGGGTGTCCTCGACGGCCGTGAAGTAGGCCTCGAAGGCGAGTGCCCCGGGCGAGGGCCACCACTTGTAGAGCGTCATCTTGCTCGCCCCTGCGCGGGCGGCCACCTTCTCGAAGGTGATCCCGTTCAGCCCCGCCTCGAAGAGCATCGCCCCGGCGGTCTCCAGTACGGCCCGCCGCACTTCCGCGGCAGGGCGGCGGCCGCGGCCTCGTCTGCCGGGCTCCTTCGGCTCATCCATCTGTCCCCTGCCCCCTGTCGTGTGCCCTGTGTCCGGCGCCTTTCAGGCTTGCCGTATATGGACAATGAGTCTACATTTATTTTATGGACGACTCGTCCATAAAATATCCCAGGAGGCCGGCCCCATGGACGTTTCCGCAGAAACCGCACCCGCGCCCGCACCCCGTACAGCGATCGTCACCGGCGCCTCCGGTGGTATCGGCCGCGCCGTCGCCGAGCGCCTGGCGGCCGACGGCCTCGCCGTCGTGGTGCACTACGGCCGGGACAAGGCCCGCGCCGAGGAGGTCGTGGCCGCCGTCGAGGCTGCCGGCGGGGCCGCGACCGCGGCAGGCGGCGATATCGCCGACGAGCACGCGATGGCCGCTCTCTTCGCGACGGCCGAGCAGGCGTACGGCGGCGTCGACGTGGTCGTGAACACGGCCGGGATCATGCTCCTCTCGCCGATCGCCGAGCTCGACCTCGCCGACTTCGACCGCATGCACCGCACCAACGTGCGCGGCACGTTCGTCGTGTCGCAGCTCGCCGCCCGTACGCTCCGGCCCGGCGGGGCGCTGATCAACTTCTCGACCTCGGTGACCCGGCTGCAGCAGCCCACGTACGGGGCCTACGCCGCCACGAAGGGCGCCGTCGAGGCCATGACGCTGATCCTCGCCCGCGAGCTGAAGGGCCGCGACGTGACGGTGAACGCCGTCGCACCCGGCCCGACGGCCACACCCCTCTTCCTGGACGGCAAGCCGGAGGAGGTCATCGACGCGATCGCGTCCCGTACCCCGCTCGACCGCCTCGGCTCCCCCGCCGACATCGCCGAAGCCGTTGCGTTCCTCGCCGGCCCCGGCCGCTGGATCAACGGGCAGGTCCTGTACGCGAACGGCGGGATCGCCTGAACCGCTGGGGCGGATGCTGATCACCCACTGCGCTTCCAACTCCACGGTCACCCTTGGCCGTTGCGCCGGATCGGCGCCGTGGGGCATCTCGCGGTGCGGGTCCGTCGTGGTCGGTGACGTGCCGAGCCGAGGGGAGAGCGACGCGGGCCCGGTGCGGCGGCGAGCGGGGCGCCGTATCGTGTCGAGGTCGCGGGGCCCCGGCCCCCGACTCCGCGTCCGCTCCCCGAGAGGCACCCGTGAACGACCGTCCGCAACCAGCCGCAGAGTTCGGAATTCGCGCCGCCCGCACGGACGACACGGCGGAGACCGACCGGCTCTACGACATCTGCCTGCGCACCGCAGCGTCGGGCAAGGACGCCACGGACTCGTTCGAGGACCCACGCCTCCCCGGCGACATCTTCCTCGCCCCCTACCTTCGGTACGCCCCCGACCTCGCCTGGGTCCTCGCCCGCCCCGACCGGCCCGCCTCCGGGTACGTCCTCGGCGTGGCCGACACCGTCTCGTTCGAGCAGACCCTCGAACGGGAATGGTGGCCGTCGCTCCGCGCCCGGCGCAGCGGGGACCCGGTCCGCGAAGGCTCCGCCGACGCCTTCGCCCGTAGGTGGATCGACCGTCCCCCCACCGCTCCGGCCGAGGTGGCCGCCGCGTACCCCGCCCACCTGCACATCGACCTCCTGCCCGAGGCGCAGGGCGGCGGCAACGGCTCCCGCCTGATCCGCACGTTGCTCGGGGAGTTGAGCAGCCGCGGCGTCCGCGGCGTTCACCTCGGCGTGGGCAAGGCAAACGCGGACGCGGTCGGCTTCTACCGGCACATCGGATTCGAGGAACTCGTGGAGCAACCCGCCGCGTTCATCCTGGGCATGGACCTTCAGGGCACGGGCCGGGGCTGACCGCACGCACCACGGCGAGGACGGCGTGGGGGCGGCGATCCTCGTGCCGCTCACAGCCGGGTGGCGGTTCCGCACTTCTTGTCGCCTCCCTCCCCCAGGACCGGCCACTGCTGCGCGCATCCGCACACAGCCGAAGGCCCGGCCCCTTTCCTCAGCTCAGCGTGACGCGGGCGGTGACCGGAAGGTGGTCGCTGCCCGTGGCGGTCAGCGTGTGCATACGTCCGACGGTCGCCGAGCGGGCCATGACCTGATCGATCCGGGCCAGGGGGAAGGACGCGGGGAAGCTGAACGCGAAACCGCGCTCCGAAGCGTTCAGCTGCGAGGTCAGAGGGGAGAGTCCCCGGTCGTCGACCGTGCCGTTGAGGTCGCCCAGCACGATCACTCTGCCGACCGTCTCGGCTGCGACGGCCCTGCCCAGCAGGTGGGCGCTCTCGTCCCGCCAGGAGGAGGCGAACCCGCTCGCACCGACGCGGATCGAGGGCAGGTGGGCGACATAGGCGGCGACTTCGCCGTACGGGGTGTGGAGCACGGTACGCAGGCCGCGGCTCCAGCCCTCCGTGATCTCCTTGGGCTTGATGTCCACGACACGCGTGCCGGAGAGCGGATGCTTCGACCAGATCCCGACCGTGCCCCGGACCTCGTGGAACCGGAAGTCCGGGGCCAGGGCCTTCTCGTACGCCGGAAGGGCGGCCGGGACCAGTTCCTCCAGCGCGATGAGGTCCGGCCCGGCCCCGGCCAGGGTGCGGGCCGTGCCCGCCGGGTCCGTGTTCACGTCGCTCACGTTGTGCTGCACCACGACCAGGTCGCGCTCGCCGGGCTCCGGCGCGGCGAGGAACAGCCCGCCGAACGCGTACGCCCACGCCGCCACCGGCACGAGCAGGGACAGCAGTGCGGTGGCCGAGCGGCGCAGCAGGGCCAGGGCGAGCAGGGGAACGGCCGCCAGGCCGAGCCACGGCAGGAACGCCTCCAGCAGACTGCCCAGGTGGCCGGGCCGGTTGGGCAGTACCCGGGGGAACGCGATCAGGAGGGCCGTGAGCAGGGCGAACCCGGCGATCACCCGGCCTCGCGCCCAACACCCCGGACGCCCCCACGCCCACCAGGAGACGCCGGCTGCCTTCGCCGTCGTGGATACGCCGCTGTCCGTCCGCTCCGCCATGATGTTCCGTGATTCCCGTCTGCTCGGCCTTGCTGTCCAGGACGGGCTGCGGGGGTCGGGCAGTTCCGGACAGGTCCGGGTTCCGGTCCGGCGTCGCCACGTCCCGAAACCGAACCGGCAGCCGCCAGTGGAAGGAGTGACGGGGCTGTGCGGGTGACCTTGCGGCCTCGTCGTTCCCTATGGCCGACCATCACATTTACGTTCCCCGGCACGAAACGCACCGGCCTCGCCGCCGCAACCGTCTGCGTCCTGTGCCTGTCCTCCGCGGTCCACACGCATGACCGTCCCACCCCGCCGCCGGGCCACTCCGGCGGGCACCATCGTGGTGCCCGCGGGGCCACTCCGGCGGGCACCACGGTCCCGGCGACGGGCCCGGCGGCGGGCTCGCCGACACCGGTGCGTCCACGACCCTCTTCGCGGCGAGCGGAAGCCTGCTCCTGGCCGCCGCCGGCCTCTTCCTCCTGGGACGCCGCCACCGGTCGCGGCACTGACGCCCGCGGACGGACAGGCCCCGGGTCAGCGGCCCGGATCAGCGGCCCGGATCAGCGGCCCGGGAAGCGTTCCCCGCACTCGGAGCAGTACTTCGGTGCGGACTCCTGCGCCATGCGGCCGCACTCGGGGCAGACCCGGTCCAGTGCACAGGGCGCCTCGCCTCCCTCGTACGTCACCGCAGCCGCCGGCGCGCTCCTGATCGAGAGGCCCGGACGGCGGCGGTGCACCGTGAGGTAGGCGAGGCCGTCCGGGCCCGCGGCCAGGGAGCGGCGCGAGGTGCGCGGGAGCCAGGTGACCGTGGTGGGGGCGAGGACGAGGGGCTCGCCGCCGTCGCCCGGAGTGAGGCGGCCACCGCCTTCGAGAACCACGAGCAGGACGTCCAGTACGTCCTCCTGATGCTCCCCCACCTCGGCATCCGGTGGCAGGCGGATCAGGTTGGCATCCAACTCCCTGCCTTGCTCGGCCAGTTGCCAGAGAGCACCGCGGTCGTCGGGAGCTGCGGCGGCGAGCAGGTCGCCGAGAACGGCCAGTACCTCGGGAGTGGAGTTCACGATTCCCAGGCTACGCCGCGGGACGGTGCGTCATCCGGCACCCACCGGCCCCCGGAATTCCGGCAGTCGGAGAGCATGATCGCTGTACTCTCCGCGCATGACGCCCACGACGCCCCGGCCGCCCGGACCGCCGGCGACGCCGGGCACTTCCGGCCCGCACATACCCTGCTCGCCCACCGCAAGGGCGCCGCACCCTCGCCCCGCCTGGTGAGCCTGCCGCAGAACTGGGCCCGCGCGGTCGGCATCGTGAACGGCGTCGAGGTCGTGGCGATCTTCGCGGTGATCGCGGCGTCCAACGCCTCCGGGCATCCCGGGTTCATCCCGGCGGCCGTCGCCCTCGTGGTGGGCCTGCACTTCTTCCCGCTCGCGCGCTTCTACGACCAGTGGCAGTACAAGGGCACGGCCGTCCTGCTGAGCGTCGTCGGCGTCGCGGGCTTCGTGCTCCTCGCGGCCGGGCTGTCGGACGAGAGCGTGCGGGCCGCGGTGGGCCTGGCGTCCGCCGCGGTGTTGTGGGCCTCCGCGTACCACGTCGCGGTCAAGGGCTGGGCCGGGTCGGGACAGACCAGGCAGGCAGGGCAGTTCGGGGCCACAACCAAGGAGAGCCGGCACATGGAACGTCACCCCGCCGAGAAGTACCCGCCGATCGAACCGTACGAGCACGGCATGCTCGACGTGGGCGACGGCAACCTCGTGTACTGGGAGGCGTGCGGCAACCCGGCCGGCAAACCCGCCCTGGTCGTGCACGGAGGCCCCGGCTCCGGCTGCGCGCAGTGGCCCCGCCAGTACTTCGACCCCGACCGCTACCGCGTGATCCTCTTCGACCAGCGCAACTGCGGACGCTCCACCCCGCACGCGAGCGACCCGGCCGCCGACCTGCGGCACAACACGACGGACCGGCTGATCGCCGACATGGAGCGCCTGCGCGTCCGGCTGGGCATCGGCACATGGCTGCTGTACGGCTGGTCCTGGGGCTCCACACTGGCCCTCGCGTACGCCGAGCAGCACCCGGAGCGGGTGAGCGAGATGGTGATCCCGGCCGTCACCACGTCCCGTCGCTCCGAGATCGACTGGCTGTACCGCGGTGCGAGCCAGTTCTTCCCCGACGCGTGGGACGTCTTCCGGGCCGGTGTGCCGGAGGCCGCGAGCGACGCGACCCCGGACGTCCTCGCCGCGTACGCCCGGCGGACGGAGAGCCCCGACCCGGAGGTACGGGCCCGGGCCACGGCCGGCTGGTGCGCCTGGGAGGACGCGGTGCTCTCCCTGGAGGCGTACAGCGGACCGCCTCCGTTCAGCGGCCGCCCCGACCGCGCGAAGCAGGCGCTGGTACGGATCTGCGCGCACTACTTCTCCAACGCCGCCTGGCTGGAGGAGGGCCAACTGATCCGGGACGCGGGGCGGCTGACGGGCATTCCGGGTGTTCTGGTGCACGGCCGCCTCGACATGGGCGGTCCGCTGACCACCGCGTGGGAGCTGGCCAAGGCGTGGCCGGACGCGAAGCTGACGGTGATCGAGGACGCGGGGCACCTGGGCGGGAAGGCGACGAGCCGGGCGGTCCTGGCGGCGCTGGACGGGTTCGGCGGGGCGTAGGGCGCGGGGGCCGGCGCGCCCAACGCCCCCGAACCGGCACGCGGACGGGCCCGGACCCAGTGGGCCCGCACAGGGCCCGTGGGCCCATGTCCGACCGGCGTCGCCTCCCTAACATCTATGCGAGTAGACACGCTTGATGTGCCCACCTCACCATCCCGATCACGAGGTGCCCACGTCGACAACCCGTGCCCGATTCAGCGGACCTGAGGGAGCGAACATGTGCGATTCCTGCGCAGCGGCGGTCGAGGCGACGACGCATGAGGCCGAGCAGCGCGGCGGGCCGTCCCGCCGCGGACTGATCGCCGGGATGGGACTCGGACTCGGCCTTTCCGCGGCGGGCCTGCTGACCGGGGCCACGACGGCCTTCGCGGCCACGGCGAAGAACGGCAGGTGGGCCAACCCCGCTCTCGGCTACTTCCCCGCCGGCGGTCACTACGGCGCCTCCCGGGGCGGCGCCGCGCACGCCGGTCAGGACGTCTCCAACTCGACGGGTACCGGGGTGTACGCGGCGGCCGCCGGCACGGTCGTCCGCCGCTCGTGGGGAGGCGGCCTCACCGGCCGGACCGGCAACGCCCTGGTCATCTCGCACGGCAGCGGCCAGTACACCTACTACGGCCACCTCAGCGCCTACCGGGTCGCGCTCAACGCCACCGTCGCCGCCGGCCAGCGCATCGCCGACATGGGCGCCACCGGCAATGTGACGGGCCCCCACCTGCACTTCGAGACACATACGGGAGGGCTCGGCGTCACGAGCAACCCGGTCACCTTCATGACCGCCCGGGGCGTGGACCTGGGCGGCGGCTGGCCCAGGATCGACCCCGGCGCGAGCGGGCGGACGGTCGTCGTCATCCAGTACCTGATGACGCAGCGCGGCTACGGCCTGGTCGCCGACGGCCAGTACGGCTCGGTCTCCTCCGATGCCGTCAAGCGCTTCCAGAAGGCCAAGGGCCTGGTGGCCGACGGCCAGGTGGGACCGGCGACCTGGCCGCATCTCGTCCACACCCTGCGCCAAGGCGGCAGCGGCTCCCACGTCCGGGCCCTGCAGAACGCGCTGAACAAGCGCAGCGCCGGCCTGGCGGTCGACGGCACGTTCGGCACGGTCACCACGTCGGCCGTGCGCACCTACCAGGTGGTCAACCGGCTGGTCTCCGACGGCGAGGCGGGCCCGGTGACCTGGCGGGCACTGGTCGGCTGACCGCGCCCCGGGCCACCCGCGCGAAGCCGCTTGCGCGTGGGGTACCGGCCTGCGGCCCCTCACCGGCCGGTACCGAGACGTGCTGGGCCGCGTACCGTCTGTCAGGTCATCATGTACCGGGCAGACAGTACGAGTTGAGCGGGGGCAATCGATGCGTGGCGAGATTCTCGACGGACGGTACCGGCTGACGGAACCGGTGGGTTCCGGCGGCATGGGCCGGGTCTGGCTGGCCGAGGACGAACGCATCGGCCGCAAGGTCGCGGTCAAGGTCCTCCCCCGCATCGACGAGGACACCTCGGCCGCCCGGTTCACGCGCGAGGCCCGCGTCGTCGGCGGGCTGTCCAGCCCGCACATCGTCACCCTGCACGACTTCGGCGAGGCGGAGGTGGCGGGGGAGAACGTGCTCTACCTCGTCATGGAGCACCTCACGGGGCGTGATCTGGGCGCCGTACTGGAGAGCCGAAGCCCCGGACTCCCCTCGCCCGCCGAGGTGATGGGCTGGGCGGTCGACATCTGCGCGGGCCTGGAGGCGGCGCACCGCGCGGGCATCGTGCACCGGGACATCAAGCCGGCCAACATCCTGCTCACCGATGCGGGCACGATCAAGATCCTCGACTTCGGGATCGCCCGGATGCTGTCGACGGCGGCCTCGCTGACCCGCACCGACCTGACCGCCGTCGGCTTCGTCGTCGGCACCCCGCTCTACATGTCGCCGGAGCAGATCCGGACGCCCGACGCACTGGACAGCCGGAGCGACCTGTACTCCCTCGGCTGCCTCCTCCAGACGCTGCTCACGGGCGGCCCCCCGTTCAACGGTTCCGGTACGGCCGTACTGGCCCAGCACCTCGGCGACCTCCCCGAGCCGCCGAGCGCACGCCGTCCGGATCTCGCGGGCTTCGCCGGGCTCGACGCGCTGATCCTGCGGTTGCTGGCCAAGGAACCGGACGAGCGCCCGAAGGACGCCGCGGAGGTCGCGGCCCTGTTACGCACCGCGGCCGGAACCGCCGGACCGGCCGCACCCGCGCGCCCCGAGAGCACCCCCACCGCCCTGGGTTCGGTCCCGCACTCCGCCGCCCCGGCCGCACCCGCCCACCAACCGACGGTGCCGCCCACCAAGCTCTTCCCCCCGCAGATGCAGCCACAGCCCCAACCACCGATGCCGGTCCCGATGCCGGTGCCGATACCCTCGTACCCGTTCCCGCCCCCCGGGCCGCAGCCCACCGCGCCCGAGCGGCTGCGCATCTCCGGGCGGGCACCCGGCAGCAAGACCGTCTCCACCCGCACCGTGGCCGCCACCTGGCTGGCCGGAGCGGGTACGGCACTGGTGGCGGGGCTGCTGATCCTGCTCTGCACACCGGCCGAGGGACCAGGGGCGCTCGCCGGCGCCGTCCTAGCCGGTCTGGTGGGCATGGGCGCCGCCCAGGGGTTCACCAACGTGTTCGACCCGCAGGAGAAGTCACTCTTCAACCGGCTCGTCTCCGCGCTCCTGCTCGCCATCCCCCTCGGCGCGGGCGGGGCGGCCATCAACAACGCGGCCGCGGACGAGATCTCCGCGCGCTTCGTCGTCATCGCGTTCGCGGCCTGTGTCGCCGCGCTGACGGTGGGGGTACTGATCGCGGACCAGCTGATCGCCCGGCTGCGCCTCTCGCCGCGCGCGGCACTGATCCTCTCCATGAGCGGCTGGATCAACGGCCTCACCGTCTGGGGCGTGCTCGCCTACCGCTCCCCGCTGGAGGCCGTCGGCGCGCTGCCCGTCGGCTGCGCCGTCTGGCTCCTCACCGCCGCGCTGCTCGGGCAGATCCTGGCGCCCTCCGCGCGCCGGAGCGGCCGGACGGCCTGAGTGCGCACAGCACCCCGGGCCGCCCCGGCCGCCCGGCCCGCCGGGTCTACCAGGCGAAGGCCTCGGGCGACGGGCCCGGGCCCGGGAAGATCTCGTCGAGGCCGGCCAGCACCTCGCCCGAGAGCTCCAGGTCGACCGCGCGTACCGCGGACTCCAACTGCTCCAGCGTGCGCGGCCCGCTGATCGGGCCCGTGACACCGGGACGGGTCAGCAGCCAGGCCAGGCCCACCTCGCCCGGCTCCAGGCCGTGCTTGTCGAGCAGGTCCTCGTACGCCTGGATCCTCGCCCGCGCCACGGGGTCGGCGAGCACCTCGGCGGAGCGGCCGGTGGTCGAGCGGGCGGAGCCGCCCGCGCTCTCCTTGCGGATCGCGCCGCCGAGCAGTCCGCCGTGCAGCGGCGACCACGGGATGACGCCGAGGCCGTACTCCTGCGCGGCCGGGATGACCTCCATCGCCGCGCGGCGCTCCGCGAGGTTGTAGAGGCACTGCTCACTGACCAGGCCGAACGAGCCCCGGCGCTGCGCCGTCTCGTTGGTCTGGGCGATCTTCCAGCCGGCGAAGTTGGACGAGCCCGCATAAAGGATCTTGCCCTGCTGGATCAGGACGTCGACGGCCTGCCAGATCTCGTCGACCGGGGTGTCCCGGTCGATGTGGTGGAACTGGTACAGGTCGATGTGGTCCGTCTGGAGCCGCTTGAGGCTGGCGTCGACGGCACGCCGGATGTTCAGCGCGGAGAGCTTGTGGTGGTTGGGCCAGGCGTCGCCGTCGGCGGCCATGTTCCCGTACACCTTCGTGGCCAGGACCACCTTGTCCCGGCGCTCACCGCCCTTGGCGAACCAGGTGCCGAGGATCTCCTCGGTGCGGCCCTTGTCCGCCCCAGCCGTAGACGTTCGCGGTGTTCAAAGATTAATTTTGACGCCATGATCCGAACCACATATCGTCACCCCTTGTGTGCGATGCGTGACACAGGGGAGAGGGAGAACGAACATGGCGAGAGTTCTGGGTGTGATCCGTCTGTCGAGGGTGTCGGACGAGACCACATCGCCGGAGCGTCAGCGTCGGTCCATCCAGCGATGGGCCGATCAGGAGGGGCACGTCGTCGTGGGGTGGGTCGAGGACATCGACGTGTCCGGCGGGGTAGAGCCGTGGAAGCGTCCGGAGTTCGGCAAGTGGCTTCCCTCGACCATCGGGAAGGAGGTCAGCGCGATCGAGCACCGGATCGCGGTGGAGGAGTCGCGCGCCGACGAGTACGACATCATCTGCGCGCTGAAGATCGACCGTCTCTCGCGACGCGTGCTCCACGTGCACGCACTCCTGGAGTGGTGCGAGAAGAACGGCAAGGAGGTCGCCACCGTCGAGGACGGGATCAACCTCAACACGCAGATGGGGAAGCTCCTCCTCAGCCTGATCGCGTCCTTCGCGGAAGGGGAGCTCGAAGCCATCAAGGCGCGGGCCAAGTCCTCGTACAACCACCTGGTGAAGGAGGGGCGCTGGCGCGGCGGCCGCACTCCGTACGGTTACCGGGAGGAGAAACAGGAGACCGGCGACGGATGGAAGCTCGTCCCGGACGACTACGGGACCGACACGGCCGGGACGCTCCGTGAGATCGTCCGCCGTCTCATCGCGGGCGAGTCGGCGAACAGCATCGCGCAGTGGCTCAACGAGGACGTGTCGAAGACCCCGACGTCACTCGACGCCCAGATGATCCGTAACGGCAAGACCCCGAAGGGAAGCCGCTGGACCGCCGCGAACACGGCCAAGGTCGTACGTTCCCGCTGCATCCTCGGGCAGATGGAGGTGTCCGAGGAGGTGATGGTCGACAGGGAGAAGACGACACGACGCCGGGTCGTCCGGGACGCGGACGGCCAGCCCCTCCAGCGCGCGGAGCCTCTGATCACGCACGAGGAGTGGGAGCTGGCCAACAAGAAGCTGGACGAGAACACCAGCAAGCGCAACGGCAACCGCAAGGGTGGGTCGCCCTTGCTCCAGGTCGCGTTCTGCACATGTGGGGAGCCGGCGTATCTCGCCCCTGGCCGTAACTGGCCCTACTACCGCTGCGCCTCCCGTACCACGCACAAGCCGTGTCCGACCGGAAGCAAGGGCATCGCGGCGCACACGCTGGAGGACGCCGTGGGGAAAGCGTTCCTCCTCGCTGCCGGGGACGTCGAGATCGTCCGGAAGGTCTTCCGGCCGGGCGTGGACTACACGCGCGACATCGAGGAAGTGAACCGCGCCCTCTCGGACCTGAGGGAGGACCGCGAGGCGGGCCTCTACTCCAGTGAGCTGGGCAAGCAGGAGTACCGGGAGGCGTACAAGCGGTTGGACACGCGACGTGAACAGCTCATCGCGCAGCCCACGCGCCCGGACACCTGGGAGGAGATCCCGACAGGAGAGACCTACCGGGAACGGTGGAGCACGTTGTCGACCCAGCACGAAAAGGGCAGGGAGCTACGCGCCGCAGGGGTCAAGGCCGTCATCCATGCCGAGCCGATTCCCGGGATGACCGCCGCGCAGCTCATGGCTCCCGATGGCCATGACGGGATGTGGCAACACCCAGTCGGGAGGGTTCAGGTTCTGATCCCCATGGACTTCAAGCAGCGTCTGCGCAACATGGCGGCGGTCCACAGCGAAGGCTGACCGACAACTGCATGCGACGAGGAGGTCCCTGTGGTCGGGGCCCTCCTGCGCGTTTGTAGGCTGCCCGGCAGGTCGCCGCCGTCGCTCCCGACCGCAAGAGACCGAGTCCAGGCCCGATGCCCTGGGCGCCCAACCTGTGAAGCGCCGTGCCTCCCGCACGGCACCCCCCCGCGAAGAAGGGAGACACATGTCCCGCCGTCCGGCGGGGTCGCCGGCGCACCCTCGTGTGCCTCACAGGAAGGAGCCGCGAACCAGTGGCCATCAGCTTCGGTCATGACCGCCCGTGGGGCGGAGTCTCCCAGCGCGAATACCAGCGCAAGGCGCAGGACCCTCTACACCCGCCGGCCTACCGCGTCCACTTCGCCGCCATCGGATGGGCCGACCGTCACGGGCACGCAGCCTTCGCTGCTGGGAAGCCGGCCACCCTCCTCGGCAAGGACGGCAAACCCCTGTCTGACCAGAGCACGAACAACGCGATCGCACGCGCCAAGAGGCTCGACCTCGTATCGCCCCGGTCGGGAGCCGCTTGCCTTGTTCTTGGTTCTCACCTCTTCCAGAAGGGGAAGGGCGCTCCGGTGCCGTGCCGCGTCCATCAAGACCGGTGAACAACACACCGTACGTGTAGCCAGCACACGCCAGGCGTGTACCGGCATTGCCAGTGGCCTGCGGAAACGTTCGCTTCCTCTCTCTTCCTTGTCCTCACTTGAAGCTCGACCGCTTCGCCCGGTCGCTCATCGACCTTGTGACCATGGTCGACACGCTTCGGGAGCGTGGTATCGGGTTCAAGGTGCTCACGGGTGCACTGGCCAACATCGACCCCAGCACGGCCGATGGCCGTCTCATGGTCCAGGTGGTTGGGGCCATGGCGGAGTTCGAGCGCGGCCTCATCATGGAGCGCACCCGCGCCGGACTCGACGCAGCCAAGGCGCAGGGGCGTACCGGCGGACGGCCGTCCGTCGTGAACGAGGACGTGCTGACCGTGGCCCGCGCGAGGAAGGCGAAGGGAGAGAGCGTCAGTGCCATCGCCAAGGCTCTGGGCGTCTCCCGGGCCACGCTGTACCGGCACCTCGGAGACGACTCCTGACGGCGGAACCTGATGCCCTTGCCTGGAGCGGACTCGAAGCAGTTGGCTTGTGACCCATGAAGTACACCCAGCTCGGACACACCGGACTCAAGGTCAGCCGACTCGTTCTCGGCACGATGAACTTCGGTCCGCAGGCAGACGAATCAACCAGCCACGGCATCATGGACGCCGCTCTCGACGCGGGTCTGAACTTTCTGGATACGGCCAACGTCTATGGATGGGGTGAGAACAAGGGCCGCACCGAGGAGATCATCGGAACTTGGTTCGCCCAGGGTGGCGGGCGGCGCGACAAGGTCGTCCTCGCCACCAAGGTGTACGGGAACATGGCGGGCGACGGGGACGTCTGGCCCAACCACGACAAGCTCTCCGCGGTGAACATCCGACGGGCCGTCGACGCCTCCCTCAAGCGGCTGCAGACCGACTACATCGACATCTACCAGTTCCATCACATCGACCGGTCGACGCCGTTCGAGGAGATCTGGCAGGCGATCGACGTCCTGGTCCAGCAGGGCAAGATCCTCTACGCGGGGTCGTCCAACTTCCCCGGCTACAAGATCGCCCAGGCCAACGAGACCGCCGCCCGGCACGGCCGCATGGGCCTGGTCAGCGAGCAGTGCCTCTACAACCTCGCTGAGCGCCGCGCCGAGATGGAGGTCATCCCGGCCGCGCAGGACTACGGCCTCGGTGTCATCCCCTGGTCTCCGCTGCACGGAGGACTGCTCGGCGGCGTCCTCAAGAAGGGGGCCACACAGGGGCGCCGGGCGAGCGGCCGCGCTGCCGACGCGCTCAAGGACACCAAGACACGGGAGCAGATCCAGGCGTACGAGAACCTCCTCGACAAGCACGGCCTGGAGCCCGGTGAGGCGGCACTGGCCTGGCTGCTGACCCGCCCCGGCGTCACCGGCCCGATCGTCGGCCCTCGCACGCAGGAGCAGCTGGACTCGGCGCTGCGCGCCCTACAGCTGGAGCTGAGCGAGGAACTGCTGACGTCTCTGGACGAGATCTTCCCCGGTCCCGGACCGTCTCCCGAAGCCTTCGCATGGTGAGGTAGCGGGTCTGTGTCGGAGTCGTCGCCTTCTGCTTGCGTTCGAGGCGAGTGGGAGGCGGCGGCTTCGTCGTTTCCACTCGGGGTCCGCAGGAGCGGTGAGCGTCAGCGATGCGCTGCTGCGGAACCTGGAGTCAAAATTGCCGGTTGGCGGCGTGTCGAAGAAGTTGACTCCCGCGTCGAGTGCGGCGTCCATGATGGCGTGGCTGTCGGACTCGTCGGTCTGCGGACCGAAGTTCATGGTGCCGAGTACGAGGCGGCTGACTTCGAGTCCGGTGCGTCCCAGATGTGTGTACTTCATGAGGACCCAGCCAACGCCTTCGAGTCCGCTCGAAGGCGCACCCGTCCACCGGGCAGAGGCCGGCCCTCGTCGGCGCGCAGGTCAGTCCTGGAGTGCGGCAAGCGTCTCGGCCAGCCAGCCCAGCTCCGCCTCACCGGTAGCGCGGGCGATCCTCAGCAGACCCCTGCGGAACGGGTCGTCGAACGCCTCGGCGCCCAGCGGCCACTCCCCCTCGTAGAAGAAGCTGCTGGGCTCCTCCAGAAACGCGAGGCGCCGGCGCAGCACGGCCGCCTGCTCGGCCGGGTCCGTCAGGTGGCGCAGGAAGGCGAGGACGGTGAACCAGCGGTTCTCGTCGCTGATGTCCAGGTCACCGGCCTCGCGCAGCCGGCGGCGCAGCTCGTCGCGGCCCTCGTCGGTGAGGGTGAGGGTGTGCCGGGGGGCGGCCCTGCTGCCGGGTTCGGTGCGGCGGCCGAGCCAGCCGGCGCGCTCCAGCCGCTTGATCGCGGGGTACAGGGTGCCGTCGGCGATGGGGCGCACGTGGCCGGTGAGGTGGGCGACCCTCCGCTTCAGTTCGTACCCGTGCAGCGGCTGCTCGTACAGAAATCCCAGGATTGCCAGTTCCAGCATTCCCGTATCTTCCCCCATGACGTTATACATCGATGCCGATGTATAGTCTCACCGATGTTTGAGAGGGCACCGGGATCCGAGGAGGAGACATGCAGGACGCACAGGTGACGGCCGGCGGCGCGCGCATCCGGTGGGTGGAGATCGCGGGCCACGACGCCGCCGCTCCGCCCCGGCTCTATCTGCACGGACTCGGCGCCTCCAGCGGCCCCTACTTCACGGCGAGCGCCACCCACCCGCTGCTCGCCGGCGGCCGCGCCCTGCTGATGGACCTGCTCGGCTTCGGCATCAGCGACCGGCCGGAGGACTTCGGCTACACCCTGGAGGACCACGCGGACGCCGTCGCGGCCGCGCTGGAGACGGCCGGGGTCCGGGACGCGGAGGTCGTCGCGCACAGCATGGGCGGCGCGGTGGCGATCGTCCTCGCGGCCCGCCATCCACACCTGGTGGCAGGGCTGGTGCTGGTGGACGCCAATCTCGACCCGGTCGTCCCGTCGCCGGTGCCACCGGCCGGCAGCAGCGGCATCGCCGCGTACACGGAGAAGGAGTTCCTGGCCCACGGCCGGGACGAGGTGCGCGAGCGGGTGGACGCGCACTGGTGGTCGACCATGCGGCTCGCCGGGCCCGTGGCACTGCACCGCAGCGCGGTCCACCTGGCGCGCGGGACGGCGCCGACGATGCGCGCGCTCCTGCTGGACATGCCGATTCCGCGCACCTTCCTACGGCCGGAGGGCAACGGTCCGCTGCCCGGCGAGGAAACCCTCCGGGCGGGCGGGGTGCGCGTGGTCGCGGTCCCGGAGTGCGGGCACAACATCATGCTCGACAACCCCGAGGCGTTCGCGGAGGAGACGGCGCGGGGGTTCAGCTGACGGAGGCTGTCATCAGCCGACCGCGGCCGCCAGGGCGACGACGACGAACATCAGCACGAGCACGGCCGCCATGATGCGGTTTCTGGTCTTCGGGTCCACCCGACGAGCGTAACCGCCCCGCTCAGCGCCCCAGGCCCCAGGCCCGCACCACCTCGTACCGGGGCTGCTCCCCCGGCACCCCGTCCACCGGCAGACTGCTGTGTACGAGGCTGAGCTCACCGGCCTCCCAGTGCAGGCCCTCGAAGCCCTCCAGGGCCGCGGTGAACGGGGTCAGGTCCGCCGGGACCCGGCTGCGGGCGAGCGTGAGGTGCGGGGTGTAGCGGCGGTGCTCCTCCATCGGCACCCCGGCCCGGCGGGCGGCGGCGTGGGCGCGCTCGGCCAGCAGCCGCAGCGTGTCCAGCGCGCCCGCGGCCCCCGCCCACAGCGCCCGTCCGTCGAACCGGCCGCTGCCGTGTACGCGCATCCGAAACGCCTCGGTCCGGTGCGCGGCCCGCTCCATCCGGCTGTACAGGTCCGGCAGCAGCTCCTCGTCGACGTCCCCGAGGAAGGCCAGCGTGTAGTGCCAGCCCGGGGCCCCGGTCCAGCGCAGCGTGTCGGCGCCGGGCAGCGAGCGCAGCGGAACCACGGCCCGGCGCAGCTCCTCGACGGCGGGGGCCGGTGGCAGGACGGCGGCGAAGAGTCTCATACGGCGAGTCTGGCAGCCCCCGGGCGTCCCGGTCTCCGTGCGCGTCGTCGCCCTGCGCGGCTGCCCGCGCCCGTGCGGGAGCTTCGTCCTCGGCACCGGCCGGCCTCGCCGCGACCGTCGCCGGCCTCACGCCGGAGACCGGCGGCCCCCGCGCGACCAGACTCCCCCGCCCCACGCGTACGGCCCCGCCCGATTCCCCGGGCGGGGCCGTGTCGCATCCGTTTCGGCGGCTCTCAGGCCGCCGTCGCCAGCTGCTCGCGCGGGACGAACCGCACGTGCGGGCGGCCCGGGCGCAGGTCGACCTTGAGGCGCAGGCCGCCGACGCGGGCCAGCATGAAGCCGACGCCGAGCGCGGCCGCCAGGGAGAACGCTCCGCCGACCGCCATGCCGGTCCGGACGCCGTACACGTCGCTGATCCAGCCGACGATCGGGGCGCCCACCGGCGTACCCCCGGCGAAGACCATCATGTAGAGGCTCATCACCCGGCCGCGCATGGCCGGGTCGGAGGCCATCTGCACGCTGGTGTTCGCGCTGATGTTGGTCGTCAGGCCGATCATGCCGATCGGGACGAGCAGGATCGCGAAGATCCAGACGGACGGTGCCATCGACGCGATGATCTCCAGCGCGCCGAACACCGTACCGGCGGCCACCAGCATCCGCAGCCGCGAGGAGCGGCGGCGGGCGGCGAGCAGCGCCCCGACGAGGGAGCCGGCCGCCATGAGGATGTTGAAGAACGAGTACATCCCGGCGCCGCCGTGGAAGATCTCGTCCGCGAAGGCCGTCAGCCAGATCGGGAAGTTGAAGCCGAACGTGCCGACGAAGCCGACGAGGACGATCGGCCAGATCAGCTCGGGGCGCCCGGAGACGTAGCGCAGCCCCTCGCGGAGCTGCCCCTTGGCGCGCGGCACGACGACGGCCTTGTGCAGCTCGCTCGTACGCATCATCAGCAGGCCGACGAGCGGCGCGAGGAACGACAGTCCGTTGAGCATGAAGGCCCAGCCGCTGCCGACCGAGGTGATCAGCACACCCGCGACGGCGGGACCGATGAGCCGGGCGGACTGGAAGTTCGCCGAGTTCAGGCTGACCGCGTTCCGCAGCTGGGCGGGGCCGACCATCTCGGAGACGAACGCCTGGCGGGCCGGGTTGTCCACGACCGTGACCATGCCGAGCAGGAACGCGATCAGGTAGACGTGCCACACCTGGACCACGCCCGAGAGCGTGAGAACGGCGAGGGCGATCCCGCACAGGCCGAGTGCCGCCTGGCTGAAGAGAAGGAGCTTGCGCTTCGGGAGACGGTCGGCGATGACCCCGCCGTACAGGCCGAAGAGCAGCATCGGGAGGAACTGGAGTGCCGTGGTGATACCGACGGCGGCAGCGGACCCGGTGAGGCTCAGGACGAGCCAGTCCTGCGTGATGCGGGACATCCAGGTACCGGTGTTGGAGATCACGGCGCCGGTTGCGAACAGGCGGTAGTTACGGATCTTCAGCGACGAGAAGGTCCCGCCGGGCTTGCTCTCGTGGGTGGAAGTCGGTGCGGGGGCGGAGTCTGCTCCGGATCCCGTACTCAAAAGGGTTCATCTCCTCGGGCGTGGACATTGCGCTGACTGACGGGGATGCGGCGGTGGGGGCGGTGCGCCGGTGATGGTCCGGCGCGGCCCGCTCCGCTACAGGTGGGCGAGCTTCTCCAGCACGGGCGCCGCGTTGCGCAGCGTCTCCCACTCGTCCTCGTCCAGGCCTTCGGCAAGGGTGGTCAGCCAGGCGTTCCGCTTGTCGCGGCTCTCGGCGAGCATGGCCTCCGCCTGCTCGGTCTGGCTGACCATCTTCTGACGACGGTCATCGGGGTGCGGTTCCAGTCTGACCAGTCCCTTGGCTTCCAGCAGCGCGACGATGCGGGTCATCGACGGCGGCTGCACATGCTCCTTGCGGGCCAGCTCACCGGGGGTGGCCGATCCGCAACGCGCGAGTGTGCCGAGCACCGACATCTCTGTGGGGCTCAGCGACTCGTCGACGCGCTGGTGCTTGAGGCGCCGGCCGAGCAGCATGACGGCGGAACGAAGGGAGCTCACGGCGGCGGCACTGTCGCTGTCGTGGATCAGGTCAGGCATGTTTGTTAGCGTAACTCATTACCTACCCTAAAGACCACTCGGTGGTACACGCGCGAGGGCCAGATCACCAATCGATCACCCAAACGAGTGAGTCGATTCCGGAAAGTCACGCGCGTCGGGCCCGTGGGACGTAACCCTGCTCGCTATGGGATCGACAGTGCTCAGCCTGCGGATAGACGGTGAGCTGCTCGACCGGCTCAAGCAGCACGCCGCAAAACGCGGAATGAGCGTCCAGGACTATGTGGTCCGGACGCTCATTCGCGACGATTTCGACGAGCGCTTCCAGGCGGCCGTCGACGAGACGGAGAAGTTCTACGGGGCGGAGGGGGTCGCGGCCGAGGAGGTCACCTGACGGAGACCTCCCGGGCCGTGAGCCCGCTCCCGCATCCGCGCCCTTCCCGGGATCACGTGAGGCCGAGCGCCGGCATCGCGTAGTAGAAGACGAAGACCGCCGACACCACGTACATGGCCACCGGCACCTCGCGACCGCGACCGGCGGCCAGCCGCAGCACACAGAACGTGATGAAGCCGATCCCGATCCCGTTGGTGATCGAGTAGGTGAACGGCATCATCACCATGGCGAGGAACGCCGGGATCGCGAGCGTGTAGTCGCTCCAGTCGATGTCCCGTACCGAGCCCGCGATGATCAGGAAGCCGACCGCCAGCAGCGCCGGAGTGGCCGCCTGCGAGGGAACCATGGTCGCCAGCGGCGTCAGGAACAGCGCCGCCGTGAACAGCAGACCCGTCACGATGCTCGCGAAGCCGGTGCGGGCCCCCTCTCCGACGCCCGCCGTGGACTCCACGAAGCAGGTGCCCGCCGAGGCGGAGCTCGCACCGCCCGCGGCGACCGAGATGCCGTCGACGAACAGCACCTTGTTGATGCCGGGGAAGTTGCCGTCCTTGTCGGTCAGCTTGGCCTCGTCGCCGACGCCGAGGATGGTGCCCATCGCGTCGAAGAAGCAGGACAGCAGCACGGTGAAGACGAACAGGACGCCGGTGAGGACACCGACCTTGTCGAAGCCGCCGAACAGGCTGACCTCACCGATCAGCCCGAAGTCGGGCGAGGCGACCGGGTTGCCCGGCCACTGGGGCACGGTCAGGCCCCAGGCCTCGCCCGGCAGGTCGGCGACCGCGTCGATGATCAGCGCGACGACCGTCATCGCCACGATGGAGATCAGGATCGCGCCCGGCACCTTGCGGACGATCAGCGCGAGGGTGAGCAGCGCGCCGAGCACGAAGACGAGAACCGGCCAGCCGTTGAGGTGGCCGTCGTTGCCCAGCTGGAGCGGCACGGTGGTGTGCGCGAGGTCCGGGATGCGGGAGACGAAGCCCGAGTCGACCAGGCCGATCAGCAGGATGAACAGACCGATGCCGATCGCGATGCCCTTGCGGAGCGAGGTCGGTACGGCGTTCATCACGCGTTCCCGCAGCCCGGTCGCGACCAGCAGCATGACCACGATGCCCGCGAGGACGACCATGCCCATCGCGTCGGGCCAGCTCATCCGGGGGGCGAGCTGGAGGGCGACGACGGTGTTGACGCCGAGGCCCGCGGCAAGCGCGATCGGCACGTTGCCGATGACGCCCATGAGCAGGGTGGAGAACGCCGCGGTCAGCACCGTCGCGGTGACCAGCTGGCCACTGTCGAGCTGGTGACCGTACATGTCCTTCGCGCTGCCCAGGATGATCGGGTTCAGCACGATGATGTACGCCATCGCGAAGAAGGTCGCGAATCCGCCGCGGATCTCGCGCCCGATGGACGACCCCCGCTCGGAGATCTTGAAGAAACCGTCCAGACCGCCGGTGGACGGGGATGACGGAGGCGGTGTGGAGTCGACCGGAGCGGTGGCCGAGGGGGACATGTATGACCTCAGTCGTGCGTAGAGGGGGGTAAATTCGGTCAGCTTTGGACTTTCACACGAATAAATCGAGACAGTCGCAAGCAGATTCAGTATGAATACATAAGGCAAAGATCGCTATCTCCGCGCGTAGACCCTTGCGCCGACTGGCCAGGCAGCCTTTGCACACGCGCCGCATACACTGAACGCATGGCGAAGTGGACACCGAAACACGAGGCACCCGAGCCCCTGGAGGGGCCGGTCGTCGCGACCATCACCGGCGGCACGATCCTCTGGTTCGTCCTCTTCCTGGTCCAGATCCCCTTCTACGGCTGGTTCGACGACCACGGAAACCTGTGGTGGGTCTGGACCTGCCTGGCCGGCGCCGGGCTCGGGCTGATCGGCATCTGGTACGTGCGGGGCCGCGACGCGGCACTCAAGCGGGCCGCCGCGGCGGGCGACGACTCCACGGACACCCCGGGCGCCACCGCCTGAGCGCGCCGCTCCACGGGACACGTACCACCACAGGACCATTCGTCTCCTCCCCCGGTCTGATCTTCCGGACCCCCGTCGGGTGGACGTGATGTTCCGCCCGTAACGTCTGAACCATGACTCAGCGGGCACTCGACCCCTCAGGGGATGAGCCGAACAGTTCTCCCATGCCTTCCGGCACCGGCCGGCCGGTGAAGATCGACGCCGGTTCCGAACTCGACCCGGTCCACCCGGTGGACCTGCCCGCGCCGGCATCGGCCGCGCGCGGGCTCAGCGCGGCCGAGGTCGCCGAACGGATCGCCCGAGGCGAGGTCAACGACGTACCGGTGCGCTCCTCCCGGTCCGTGACCGAGATCGTCCGCGCCAACGTCTTCACCCGGTTCAACCTGATCATCGGCGTGCTCTGGCTGATCATGCTGTTCGTCGCGCCGATCCAGGACAGCCTCTTCGGCTTCGTGATCATCGCCAACACCGGCATCGGCATCGTGCAGGAGTGGCGGGCCAAGAAGACCCTGGACAGCCTCGCGGTCATCGGCGAGGCGAAACCCACGGTGCGCCGCGACGGCGTGGCGGCCGAGATCTCCACCTCCGAGATCGTCCTCGGCGACGTCGTCGAGCTCGGTCCCGGCGACAAGGTCGTCGTGGACGGCACCGTCGCCGAGGCCGACAGCCTGGAGATCGACGAGTCACTGCTCACCGGCGAGGCCGACCCGGTACTGAAACGGGCCGGCGACCCCGTCATGTCCGGCAGCTTCGTCGTCGCCGGCGGCGGAGCCTTCGCCGCCACCAAGGTCGGCCGCGAGGCCTACGCCGCGCAGCTCGCCGAGGAGGCCTCCCGCTTCACGCTCGTCCAGTCCGAGCTGCGCAGCGGCATCTCGACCATCCTCAAGTACGTCACCTGGATGATGATCCCGACCGCGATCGGCCTGATCATCAGCCAGCTCGTCGTCAAGGACAACAACTTCAAGGACTCGGTCGCCCGGACCGTCGGCGGCATCGTCCCGATGATCCCGGAGGGCCTGGTCCTGCTCACCTCGGTCGCCTTCGCGATCGGTGTCGTACGACTGGGGCGCAAGCAGTGCCTCGTCCAGGAGCTTCCCGCCATCGAGGGTCTGGCCCGGGTCGACGTCGTCTGCCTGGACAAGACCGGCACCCTCACCGAGGGCGGCATGGACGTCACCGAGGTCCGCGCGCTGAACGGGTCGGACGAGGCGTACCTGCACCGCGTCCTGGGCGCCCTCGGCGCCTCCGACCCGCGGCCCAACGCCAGCCTCCAGGCCATCATCGACGCCTACCCGTCCCCCGACGGGCAGGCGTGGCCCGTCACCCAGGCCCTGCCGTTCTCCTCGGCCCGCAAGTACAGCGGCGCCGCGTTCGACGAGGGACAGGGGGGTGAGTCGTCCTGGCTGCTCGGCGCCCCCGACGTGCTGCTGCCCGAGGGCGACCCGACGCTCACCGAGATCGAACTGCTCAACGAGCAGGGCCTGCGGGTCCTGCTGCTGGCCCGGGTGCGGGGCGAGCTCGACGCCCCGGACATCGCCGCCGGAGCCGTACCGAGCGCGCTGATCGTCCTGGAGCAGCGGCTGCGGCCCGACGCCGGGGAGACCCTCGCCTACTTCGCCGACCAGCGCGTCGCCACGAAGGTCATCTCCGGGGACAACGCCGTTTCAGTCGGTGCCGTCGCCGCGAAGCTCGGGCTGCCGGGCGCCGAGCACACGATGGACGCGCGCAAACTGCCCACGGACCCGGACGCCATGGCCACCGCCATGGAGGAGAACACGGTCTTCGGCCGCGTCACCCCGCAGCAGAAGCGGGAGATGGTCGCCGCCCTCCAGTCCCGCGGCCACACCGTCGCGATGACGGGCGACGGCGTCAACGACGTCCTCGCCCTCAAGGACGCCGACATCGGCGTCTCGATGGGTTCCGGCTCGGAGGCGACCCGGGCCGTCGCCCAGATCGTGCTGCTGAACAACAGCTTCGCGACCCTGCCGTCCGTCGTCGCCGAGGGCCGCCGCGTCATCGGCAACATCACCCGGGTCGCCACCCTGTTCCTGACGAAGACCGTCTACTCGGTGCTGCTGGCCGTCCTGGTCGTCTGCTTCCAGGTCGAGTACCCGTTCCTGCCCCGCCATCTGACACTGCTGTCGACGCTGACGATCGGCATCCCGGCGTTCTTCCTGGCCCTGGCCCCCAACAAGGAGAGGGCCCATCCGCACTTCGTGCGCCGCGTCATGCGGTACGCGATCCCGTCGGGCACCATCGCGGCGGTCGCCACCTTCACGATGTACCTGATCGCTCGGAGCCACTACTCCGGTACGGACGCGCTGGACGCGGAGACGAGCGCGGCCACGCTCACGCTGTTCCTCGTCTCGATGTGGGTCCTGGCCATCATCGCCCGCCCGTACACCTGGTGGCGGATCTGCCTGGTGGCGGCGATGGGGCTGGCGTTCCTGATCGTGCTCGTGGTGCCGTGGCTCCAGGACTTCTTCGCCCTGAAGCTGGTCGGGACGACGATGCCGTGGACGGCGGTGGGCATCGCCGTGGTGGCATCCGTCGCCCTGGAGTACGCCTGGCGCCTGGTGGGCCGCCGCTTCCCGGTGTAGCGGGGACGCGACGGCCCGGGCTCCGGGACTACTGCACGTCGACGAAGTCGCCCGTGGAGTTGACGGCCGGGGTGGAGGCCGTGCCGGCGAAGCTGTAGCGCCAGTAGCCGTCGACCGAGGCCGTGACCGTGGTCTTCAGGGTGCCGGTGCTGTTCGTCTTGAGGGTCTTCACCGTGGTGTAGGTCTTGCTGCCCTTCTTGAGGAACTGCAGCTTGACCGGCTGGTTGGTGTAGCCGTGGTACTTGAAGTCGTCCCAGTTGGCGCGCGCCAGCTTGCCGGTGACGGTGATGGCCTTGCCCTTCTTCACCGGCTCGGGGGCGGCGTTGACGGTCTGCGAAGCCGCCCGCTGGAACTTGAAGGTGCCGGACTTCTCCGCCCAGACGAAGTCGCCGTCCTTGGCGTCGACCCACGCGTCGACGTACCAGGTACCGGCGATGTCGTTGGAGTACGGCAGGTCGACCTTGGGGTCGATGGCGAACGACGCGGTGCAGGTGTTCCCGGAGCAGCGGGTGCTGTCGGCCGAGAAGGAACCGAACGAGGGACCCACCAGGTCTATCTCCATGCCCTTGATGCCGGAGTTGTCCTTGGCGGTCACCGAGACGGTGAACTTCTTGACGAGGCTGGTGCCGACCACCACGTTCTTGCCGCCGTTGACCGTCACCTTGGTGATGGCGGTGTCGCCGTAGTGGCCGTTGGCCTGGGCGGCCGGCACGGCCAGGGCCGTGAGGGCCAGAACGCCGACGGCGACGGTCACAGAGGTACGCATGCGCATATGTGTTTCCCCGTGGGAAAGGGCCCCGGTCAGCAAACGCACCGATGGGGCCGATCTGTCGATGGAGTCCGTTGACTCAACACACCAGACAGCTGATCGGTACGAACGGTTGTACGGGATCCGGAGATTCTGTGAAGATCCCCGATGCGGGGCGGTCAGCACGGGCCGAAGCCGCTGACCACCCCGCGCCGAAGGTTTCTTGCCTACTTCACGTCGACGAAGTCGCCCGTGGAGCTGGTGGCCGGGGTGGAGGCCGTACCGGCGAAGCTGTAGCGCCAGTAACCGTCGACCGAGGCCGTCACCGTGGCCTTCAGGGTGCCGAGGCTGCTCGTCGTGGCGGTCTTCACCGTCGACCAGGTCTTGCTGCCCTTCTTGAGGAACTGCAGCTTGACCGGCTGGGCGGTGTAGCCGTGGTACTGGTAGTCCTCCCAGTTGGCCCGCGACAGCTTGCCGGTGACCGTGATGGTCTTGCCCTTCTTCACCGGCTCGGGGGCGGCGTTGACCGTCACCTTCGAGGCGCGCTGGAGGCTGGAGGACCCCACCTTCTCCTGCAGGGCAAAGCCGATCTTGGTCAGGTCGGGGTCGGGGTCGGCCGGGTCCTCGCCGTTGTAGGCGACGGCGAAACCGCCCGCCGCCCACTTCGTCGCGTCGCTGTTACCGAGCAGGTCGATCCGGGGCCAGACGGAGATCTGGCCCTTGCAGGTGGCGACCGTGGCGGACGCGGCCTTGCACACGGGCGGCTCGTCGCCGTACAGCTCGTTCGTCGGGGTGTCGAACGAACCGCGGTAGAGCGAGACGTCGACCACGAAGTCCGGGGCGAAGATGTCCACGTCGGCGGCGTGCGTCAGGGTGAACGTGGTCGTCACGGTCTTCGTCAGCGTGGTGCCCACCACGATCGGCTTGCCGCCGTTGACGACGACCTTGGAGAAGGTGAGGTCGAGCTCGCCCGGTTCCGAGGCGGGCGAGACCGAGCGGGCGCCGAACTTCGCGGCGGAGTCCGTCGCGGGGGCGGACTGAGCCGCGCGCGCGACGTCGGCGACGCTCCCGGTCGAGCCCTGCGCGCCGTCGGCCTGGGCGGCCGTCGGGAGAGCGAGGGCGGAAAGGGCCAAGGCACCGCTGACAGCGGCAACGGTGGCACGAATGCGCATATGCGTTCCCCAAGTGGAGATGGAGTCCGCGGGTGATTGCCCGCTCGCGGACTCCATGTGTCTGTAGAGCCTGATGGCTCCGCACACAAGACCGTCGCCAGACGTGAACGGTTGTGCGGACTATGGAAAAGAGATTGGCTTGTTCTCCCCGCGATCCGCCCGCCGCCGTCCCGGCTGTCAGTCGAACCAGCGGTCCCGGGCCAGTTCCTCCGTACGCGACGGGTCCTCCAGCAGGGCCGCGACCTCGAAGCGGCGGGGCCACTGGCCCGCCGCCCAGGCCAGGCCCGCCGCGACGCCCTCCAGGGTCGAGGCGTGCACCACACCGTCCGGGGTGCGGCGCCAGTCCAGCTCGACGCCGCCCGCCCGCAGTTCGCCGTGCTCGACATACGTGTCCGGGGTGCCGGGGCCGAGCAGGATGCGTACCGGGTCCGGGACCTGGTGCTCCTCGCCCTCGGACGTCACCTCCGCCTCGACGCTCTCACCGAGCCGCCGCACCTGGAACAGTTCGGCCAGCTCCGCCGCGCTCGCCGGGGCGACGGGCAGGAGTGCCACGCCCTCGGCCAGCGGCAGCAGGTCCGGGGCGTCCGCGATCACCGCGTCCGCCGCGTCGACGACCCGCACCTCGCCGTCGACGACGGCCCGCAGCTCGTCCGGCAGCGTGACCTGCTCCGGGTCGAGGTCGGCGAGCGCCGTGTACAGGGAGTGCAGTTGTACGGGGCCGACCGGGCGGTCCTCGTCCGCGAGCCGGCCGAGGAGTTCCGCCGCACCGCCGGGCTCGTCCAGCAGGGCTGCGACCGAGGTCCGCACGCCGAGGGCGCGCAGCACCTGGGCGTCGTCGAAGCCGGTCGCGTCGGCGGAGTCGTACAGGCCCGCCAGCCGGGGATCGCCCCCGTGGGCGCGCAGACCGGCCGGGCGACGGCCGTCCAGGACCGGGTGGTCGCGGAGCCACCACGCGGTGTACGGGCGTACGGACTGCGTCGTGCCGTCCGGGAGCAGTACGCGCACCGGCTGGGTCAGCGCGTCACGCAGCGGCGGCCGGGCGAGGAGGGCGAGCGCCTGGGGCCAGGCGTCGTCGTCGACGAGGTCGAGATCGCGGACGGCGACGATCTCGGTGGCGACCGGCGGCACGGGAGTGTCCGGGAGCTGGTCGAGGATGTCCTCGCACCACACGTCGACGGCGTCGAGCAGCCCGGCGTCGTCGGGCTCGGCGAAGTCGCTGTCGCGGGGCTCCAGTTCGTCCGGGTCCAGGACCACGTCGGTGGCCCGGACGAGCGCGAACGTGGCGAGCACCCCGCAGGCGGTGAGCGGCTGCTCGCCCCAGCGGTCGGCCAGGTCCGCGTCGCAGAAGGCCAGTTCGCCCTCGCGCATGACGGCGGCGAACGGACTGCCGGGCAGCACCAGCTCACCGGCCGGCGCGAGCTCGCCCTCCTCGTCGGGCAGGGCGAGCGCCCCGAGCCAGGGCTCGTCGCCGGGTTCCAGACCGGCGTCCCGGACCAGGGTGAGGACGGTCTCCACGAGCTCGTCGCCGTCCAGCGCGTCCTCGTCCCAGATCTCGCCCGCGTCCAGCGAACCGGCGACGGCGGCCCGCACCTGCGGGGTCGTCAGCACGGCGCGCGGGGTGGCGGGCAGGGCGCCCAGCTTCTCCAGGAGCGGGTGCGCGGCGTCCGGGTGGGCGACCTTCAGCCCGAGCCGGCCGAGCCGGTCCAGGACCGGGCCGGTCAGCGCGTCGGGCAGCGGGAGCAGAATCTGCCGGGGTCCGATCGTCGTGCGCGGAACGGCCGGGGCCTCGGGGTCCGCGCCCTGGGACACCGTCCCGGCGAGCGGCACCGGAAGTCCGGACAGCCGGTCCGGTTCGACTCCGGCCAGGCTGTCGTACAGCCGTCGCCACCAGCCGGGGTCGCGCTCCAGGCCCGCGAGCCGGTCGATCGCCTCGGTCAGCGGGACGCGGGCCACCCCGAGCGTCCGAAGCTCGCTGCGGCGCTCAAGTCCCGCGGGAAGCAGGCACGGCAGCACCTCGGCCAGTACGGCGACCGTCTCGGCGCCGACGCCCTCCAGCACCTCGGCCTCGATGGGCCGCAGCGCGGTGGTGGCGGTGCGGGCGCTCGCCGTCCCCACGTCCCAGTCGTCCCAGCGGTCGGGTTCGGCGGCGGGGTCGCGGGGGGCGGCCGGTTCCAGGAACGCGACGCGCGGCAGCCGCTCCAGCACGGCGCCCCGCAGCGCACCGTCCAGTTCGCCCTTGCCGAGCCGGTCGGGCACCAGGCCGATGGTGGCGACGGACACCGGCTGCCAGTCGGCGAGCAGTTCCGCGTACGCATCGCCCGCGCGCTGCACCAGGAAGTCGGTGAGCGGGCCGGGAGCGGGGTGCCGGCGGGTGGTGTCCAGCGGCAGCGAGGCGATGAGCAGCGCGGGAAAGCCGAGCGGTTCGTCGGTGGGCGTCGGCGCGTGCACGACGGGGGCGGTACGGGGGCTGAGCGGGGCGCCCTCCGCGTCCACGGGGACGGCCCAGGTCACCGACCAGTGCGGGCGCAGCCGTTCCTCCAGCGGCCGGTCGGCGAGCAGCGCGGGCTCGACGGGGCCGTGGTGGGTGACGGTGCGCCAGCGGTTCGTGCCGTGCGCGGAGTCCTCGATGTACGTGTACGGACCGTGCTGCGAGCGGTGCAACGTCCGTACGGTGTCCGGGGTTTCGACGACGATCTCGTCGAGGCCTGCCAGCGTGAGGAGCAGGGCGTCGTCGACGGCGTCGAGCAGCCGGCCGACGAGGTCCTCGGCGACGCCGTCGCGCAGCGGCAGGACGACGACGGTGTCGTAGCCGTCGGGGGCGGAGCCCTCGGCGGGCAGCGGGAGGCGCAGCAGCGGTACGTGTCCGTCGCGGCGGCGGAGTTCGTCGCCGAGGCCGGGGCTGCCCACGGCCGCCTGGCGGGCGAGGTCGCGGGCCTCGGCGAGGGACCAGCGCACGCCGCCGTGCCGGCCGACGACGGCCGGCTCGTCGCTCACCGCGAGCACGGCGGCGAACCCGACGCCGAACCGCCCGACGGCCCCCGCGTGGCCCTCGCGCTTGGCGGAGGCCCGCAGGGTGGACAGCGACTCCACGCCGGTGGCGTCCAGGGGTGCGCCGGTGTTCGCGGCGGCGAGGACCGCCGGGGCGGTCGCGGTGCCCGGGTGCAGGGTCAGCCGGAGCCGGCCGGGCACCCCGGCGCGGGCTGCGGCGTCGGCGGCGTTCTGGGCCAGCTCGACGACGAGGCGGTCGCGGTAGCCGCCGAGCGCGAGGTCCTCCTCGGCGTTGGCGTCCTCACGGAAGCGGGCGGGACCCGCACCCCAGGCGTCGAGCACGCCGCGTCGCAGCCGCGCGGTTCCGAATGGGTCGGCCCCCTCGGTCGCAATGATGCTCACGCTGTGACTCCCTCTGCCGGTGACGCCTGTGCCGCCAAGTGTGCGCCCCGAAGCTACCGGGTCCTCGCGGGTGCGGCCTTGTCCTCAAGCGCCGGACGGGCTGGAAGGCACCATCTCCCCGGCCACCTGCAGCCGCACCGCCCACCACGGTCCCGGTTACGTCCTCAATCGCCGGACGGGCTGGAGATGCTGCCCGGTCCGCGAAATCCACCCGCCCCGAAGAAACCACGCCCCACCCGACGCGCGCCCACGGCCCGCCCGGCGCCCGCTCAAGCCCGTCCGGCGCCCGCTCAAGCCCGTCCGGCGATTGAGGACGGAACCGATGAGCCGGACAGCCCGCACAGAATCCAGCCCGTCCGGCGATTGAGGACGGAACCGGCCCGCCGGAGCAGCCCGCACCCCGCACCCCGCACCCCGCAGGGAACCCCGCGGCCACCGCCTCAGGAGTGGCCGAGGTCCTCCGACGGACCGTCCGTCTCCACCGGCACGGAGCCGGAATCACGCGCCGGACGCAGCGGGTACTCGTCCACCTGCATCGTGTCCAGCGCATGCGGCGCCGGCTTCGGCGGCTTCGGCATCACCGCGGCCTCCGAATGCCCACCGCACCCGTACGACAGGGACACCACGTGCCCGTCCGCCGGACCGAACTCGTTCGCGCACACCCCGAAGGCCTGCTTCAGCGAACCCGTGAGCGGCACCAGGAAGGCGCACGACACACAGGTGGCCGGGGCCGCCTGCGCCATGGGCGTCTTCGCGCCGAACTCCTCGTCCCAGCGGTCGGCCGCCGCATGGAGCCCGTACCGGGACAGCACCCGCGCACGCCTCATGCCCAGCTCGTCCGCGACCGCCGCGATCGAACCGCGGCGCGGCGGCTCCGGGCGCGTCGTCAGCTCCGCGTCCTCGGACTCGACGAGATCGGCCAGCTCACCCGAGACCGCGGCGACCGCGGAGTTCGGCGGCAGCTCGTCCTCGCCGGTGTAGCCCGGCTCCAGGCGCAGGTCGTCCGCCTCGGTGGGCAGCAGATCGCCCGGCCCCATGTCGCCCGGCCGCAGCCGCTCGCTCCACGGCACCCACTCCGGCGCGAGCAGCGCGTCGGTGCCCGGCAGCAGGACGGTCTCGTCCAGCGTGACGTTCTTCGCGCGGGAGGCCCTGGCGACCGTCACCGCCCAGCGCCAGCCCCGGTAGGCCGGGTCCTTGCACTCGAAGTAGTGAGTGACGACCCGGTCCCCCTCGGGGACCACGGCCACATGTTCACCCACCACCCCTGGCGCGGCCGCTTCCTCGGCCGCCGCGCGGGCGAGGTCTACCGCCTCGGCGCACAGACGGTCGGGAACGGGGGTACGGGCCGTACGGCTTCGCGTCGTCGCAGCACTCACAGGTCTCGCTTCTCTCCTACGCCAGTCTCACGAGCGCGCCAGCACATCCATCGATTTCGGCCATACGGTTGTGGGCGGAGCGGACCTGGGGGCCGCGTCGACGTCCACACCCGTTGTGCCTGCCTCGGGCGCACCTTCTTCAATCCATTCTGCGGGATCGCCGAGAGGCGCGCGGCCAAGAACAACCGCCGGTGGCGCGCTACGCACGCTACCCTCTCCGCCGCTCCCCGCCCACCTGCCCGTCCCAAACGACGCCGTATCCGACGCCGTGTCCCATGTGAAGAGCACACTCCGGCCATCCCGATCGGACCCCCCACACCCCCTGCGACCTGCCCGATCACTGACCCGACGGGGCGGTATGCCACGCGCCCCACTCCGATCTCGGTTCGTGATGCCGGGTACTGGGGCACTATGGCCAAGTGGCTTCTGCCAGGTCGCACGACGAATCCGGCCCGCTCCGCAGAACGGGCCGGTCGATCGGTCATGCCCTCCACACCCCGTTCACCGGAACCGCCAGAGGCATCCGGAAGGCGACACACGCCCACGGAGCCGGCGAGTCCGGTCTGGGCAAGCTGATCGAGCTGCACGCGGTGAACGGTGCGGGCGACGTGATGATCACCGTCGCGCTCGCGTCGACCGTGTTCTTCTCCGTACCGACGGACCAGGCCCGCGGCCGGGTCGCGCTCTACCTCGCCGTCACCATGGCACCGTTCATCCTCCTGGCCCCGGTCATCGGCCCGCTCCTGGACCGCCTGCCGCACGGCCGCCGCGCCGCCATGGCGGGCTCCATGCTGGCGCGGGCGCTGCTGGCGCTCACCATGTCGGGCGCGGTCGCCACGGGCGGCCTGGAGCTCTATCCGGCCGCCCTGGGCGTACTGGTCTGCTCGAAGGCGTACGGAGTGGTGCGCAGCGCCGTCGTGCCGCGTCTGCTGCCACCCCGCTTCTCGCTGGTGAAGGCGAATTCACGGGTCACCCTCGCCGGTCTCCTGGCGACCGGTGTCGCCGCGCCCATCGGGGCGGGGCTGCAGACCATCGGGCCGCCGTGGCCGCTGTACGGCGCGTGCGCGATCTTCGTCGGCGGCGCCGTCCTCGCCTTCACGCTGCCACCCAAGGTGGACTCGTCGAAGGGTGAGCGGAAGGCGCACCTGGTGCCGCCGCACGGCGAGGGCACCGTCCGGCCGGAGCCGCCGCGGAAGCCCGACGCGCCCAGGACCGGGAGCAGACCGGCCAGGTCCAGGGAGAAGAAGGAGAAGAACGGCGAGCGGCGGCCCGGACTGCGCTCCGTCGGCCCGTCCGTCCTGCACGGGCTCCAGGCCAACGCCTCGCACCGGGCGCTCTCCGGCTTCCTGATCTTCTTCCTGGCGTTCCTGCTGCGCGAGCACCCGCTGGCCGGGCAGAGCGCCGCGATCTCGCTCGGCATCGTCGGTGTGGCGGCCGGGGTGGGCAATGCGCTGGGCACCGCCGTCGGATCCTGGCTCAGGGCCCGCGGCCCCGAGATCATCATCGCCTCGGTCCTGGGCCTGGCCCTGGGCGTCGCCGTGCTGGCCGCCGTCTTCTTCAGCACGGTCATGGTCGCCGCGCTCGCGGCCATGGCGGGCTTCACGCAGGCCCTGTCGAAGCTGTCGCTGGACGCGATGATCCAGCGCGACGTGCCGGAGGAAGTGCGGACGTCCGCGTTCGCCCGCTCGGAGACGCTGCTCCAGATGGCCTGGGTGGCCGGCGGGGCGATCGGGATCGCCCTCCCCCTCAACGGAGTACTGGGCATGTCGGTCGCCGCCTGCATCCTCGCGCTCGGTGCCGCCACGTCCGTACGGGGTCTGCTGGGCGCCGCGCGGCGCGGCTCGCCGCACCCCCGCGTGGCGTGAGCCGGAGCGACCGATAGCCTTCGGCCCATGACCGTTGCGTTCTTCTCCGGTAAGGGCCGTCGAATCGGCGTCGCTCTTGGTGCCGTGTCCGCGGGACTCCTTGTCCTCTCCGCCTGCGACAAGCCGACGCCGCTCGCCACCGTGACGGTCGGCGACAACTCGGTGAGCTCCGAGGCGTCCTGCTACAACGACGGCAAGGCCCTGAAGGAGTCCGAGATCCAGGGCTGCCTCAACAAGAAGGCGGAGAAGACCGTCAAGGTCGCGATGGACGACAAGGTCCACTTCGGTGTCGACCCCGAGATCGCGGACAACGGCTGGACCATCTTCATCAACGGCCAGCAGGCCGAGCAGGAGCCGAACAAGAAGACCTACCGGACCATCCCGGGCAGCGCCTTCTTCGCCAGCCAGACCGGCGAGACCACGAACTCCACGCAGATCAGCATCGTGGAGACCAAGGGCAAGCAGCTGACCGGCATCTGGCACTTCCAGTTCAAGAAGACCGACTGACCCCCTCCTGACCTCGGAGGACTCCCCCGTGCGTGTGCTCGTCGTGACCGCTGTCCCGGTTGAACGGGACGCGGTCACGCGTGCGTCCGGGGCCGGCGGCGAGGTCGCCGTCCATACGGTGCCCGGCGCGGAGATCCACCGCGCGGGCCCCTACGACGTCCTCGCGGGCGGCGTGGGACCGGCCGCCGCGGCGGCCTCGGCCGCGTTCGCCCTGGCCTCGGACCGCTACGACCTGGTGATCTCGGCGGGCATCGGCGGCGGCTTCGCCCCGGTGGCCCCGGTCGGCTCCCTCGTCGTGGCCGGCCGCATCGGCGCGGCGGACCTGGGCGCGGAGACCCCCGCGGGCTTCGTGCCCGTCACCGGACTCGGCTTCGGCCGGGTCTGGCACTTCCCGCCCCGCTCGTTGGTGAAGGCGGTGGTCGCCGCGACCCGTGCGGTGACCGGTGACATCCTCACCGTCTCCACCGTGACCGGCGGCGCGGACCGCGCCGCCGCCCTCCTCGCCGCGCACCCCGGCGCCGTCGCCGAGGCCATGGAGGGCTTCGGGGTGGCGGAGGCGGCCGCCCTGACCGGTGTGCCCGTCCTGGAGATCAGGGCCGTGTCGAACGCCGTCGGCCCGCGCGACCGCGACGCCTGGCGCATCGGCGAGGCGCTGGCCGCGCTCACCGAGGCGTTCGGCATGCTCGAACCCGTACTGGAAGGCTGGACGCACCATGACCGACACAACTCCTGACCCGCTGCGGATCGCCTTCTCGCCGTGCCCGAACGACACGTTCGTCTTCGATGCCTGGGCCCACGGCCGGGTCCCCGACGCGCCCGCCCTCGATGTCACCTTCGCGGACATCGACATCACGAACGGCATGGCCGAGCGCGGCGAACTGGACGTGCTCAAGGTGTCGTACGCGGTGCTGCCCTGGGTCCTCGACGAGTACGCGCTGCTGCCGTGCGGCGGCGCGCTGGGACGGGGCTGCGGGCCGCTCGTCCTCACGAAGGAGCCGGGCACGGACCTGACGGGCAGGACCGTCGCCGTGCCGAGCGAGCGCTCCACCGCCTACCTGCTGTTCCGCCTCTGGGCGGCCGAGGTCGTCCCGGGCGGGGTCGGCGAGATCGTCGTCATGCCGTTCGACGAGATCATGCCGGCGGTGCGCGACGGGAAGGTCGACGCCGGTCTCGTCATCCACGAGGCGCGCTTCACGTACCAGAACTACGGCCTGCACAACCTGGCCGACATGGGACGCCACTGGGAGGACACGACCGGGCTGCCGATCCCGCTCGGCGCGATCATCGCCAAGCGGTCACTGGGCGCGGACACGCTGAAGCTCCTCGCCGAGTCGGTGCGCACATCGGTCCGGATGGCATGGGACGACCCGGAGACCTCGCGCCCGTACGTACTGGAGCACGCACAGGAGATGGACCCGTCCGTCGCCGACCAGCACATCGGTCTGTACGTGAACGAGTTCACCGCCGACCTCGGCGAGAACGGCTACGCGGCGATCCGCGGCCTGCTGACACGCGCCGCGGCCGAGGGGCTGGTTCCGCCACTCGGCCCGGACGCCCTGTCTTTCGTCTGAGCGCCCCGCGGCTCCGCGCCCCGGGGCTCCGTGTCCCACGGCCGGGCCCGTGCGGAACAGACCGCGTCGGCCTCCGGCTTCAGGTTGGGACAGTCGAGCCTCTCGACCAGTTCGACCCGGTAGCAGGCCGCCCGCACCCTTCGCGCCGGCACTCAGACGTCGAGCTGGTCCGCGACCGCACGCAGCAGACCGGCGATCTTGGCGCCGGCCGCCTTGTCGGGGTAGCGGCCGCGCTCCAGCATCGGCGTGATGTTCTCCAGCACGGTCGTCAGATCCTGGACGATCGAGGCGAGTTCGTCCGGCTTGCGGCGCTGCGCTGCCGCGACGGACGGGGTGGGGTCGAGGATCGCCACGGAAAGTGCCTGGTCACCGCGTTGTCCGGCGACCACGCCGAACTCGACGCGCTGACCGGGCTTGAGCGCGTCGACTCCGTCGGGAAGCACGGACGAGTGCACGAAGACGTCGCTGCCGTCGTCGCGGGAGAGGAAGCCGAAGCCCTTCTCACTGTTGAACCACTTGACCTTGCCAGTCGGCAAAGCACGCACCCCATCTCAACCCGTATGCCGGAACAAAGCCTCAGCAGGTCAGGTCGTCCTGTGGTCGCGCTTCCCCTGCTGGCAGAAGCCTCCACAGGTGAAGTACCCCTCGTCAAGCCTGGTCATCCGGACTCTGTCCGGAAACGGCGCCTGCCCTGCCCGGGAGCAGCCCGCCGCCCGCCAGGAACTACCCTGGCGGGGTGAGTACTCCCCCTTCCGGCGCAGGCGACCGACTGGTCCGCATCGGCGCGATCGTCTTCCTCCTCGGCGCCCTGTCGACCCTCGCCACGATGGCGCCGCTCTTCCTCGGCACCGATCCCCTTCCGTCCGTCTTCTGGTCCCTGTGCATGTTGATGGGCGTCGGCTTCCTGATCGCCGCGGCCGGCGTGGTCCGGTCGGCGCGGGCGGGGTCGGCGCAGCGGTAGGGGCCCGCGTCTCAACCCGCCGTCCCCTCCCCCGTGCCGCCCGTGTAGCGGGCCAGTTCCCACGGGTCGTGCGCGGAGAAGATCTCGACCTCGTCCCCGTGGTCGCGGAGCAGTTCGCGGAGCCGGGCCCGGGTTCCCAGGCGCAGCTCACGGTGAACCTGTGAGGTGGTCTGGACGAAGTCGAGCAGCGGATGGGTTTCCTTCAGCGGGCCGACCTCGCGGTGGTAGTAGTAGGCGTCGCCGCAGTGGAGAAGCCACCGGTCGCCGTCCTGTACGGCGATCCCCGTGTGGCCGGCGGTGTGACCGCCGAGCGGGACGAGCCTGATCTCCGGCCCCAGTCCCTTCGGCCGCAGCGCGGTGAACCCGAACCACTGCTCATCGGGCTCGGTGCCGTAGGTGATCCAGTGGGGCTCGTGCGACCAGTGGGCGGGCCGGTAGCGGAAGCTGGGCGCCTCGGAGCGTGCCGCGTCGAGTTCGGACGCGAGTACGTGGACCTGGGCATCGGGAAAGTCGGGCAGGCCGCCGCTGTGGTCCACGTCCAGGTGCGTGAGGAGGATGTGGCGCACGTCGGAGGGCGCGTATCCCAGCCGGGCGACCTGCCGCAGGGCCGTCTCCTCCTCGTCCAGCACGGGACCGGCCATCTCGACCCACTCCGTACCGAGCGTGCCTGCCGGGTCCCGGACGTCACCAAGCCCCAGTCCGGTCTCGACCAGGGCCAGGCCGTCGGCGGGGGTCTCGATCAGCAGACAGTGGTTCACCGCGGGAGCGGGCCGCGGGCCGGCGTAGGTGGGCTCGATCGTCCGGACGGAGCCGCAGTTCAGGTGATGAATCTTCATGCCGACTAGGCTGCGACTTGAACCGCGATTCAAGTCAAGGGGGCTTTCGTGGCCGAACAGTTGCTGGACATCGCCGACGTCGCACAGTGCTCCGGACTGGCGCCGTCGGCGCTGAGGTTCTACGAGAAGAAGGGCCTGATCGCCCCCGCGGGCCGCAACGGCCTGCGGCGTACGTATCACCCGGATGTGCTGGCCCGTCTGGCCCTGATCACGTGCGCGCGCGCCGCGGGGCTCTCGGTCGCCGAGATCGGACGGTTCCTGGTGGCACAGCCGTCGGATCCGGACCTGCGTACGCGCATGGCCGCCCGGGCCCGCGACCTCGACGAACAGCTCGGCCGCCTCACACGTCTGCGTGACAGCCTTCGCCACGCGGCAGTCTGCGACCACGAGCCGGTCGTCGAGTGCCCCGACTTCAAACGGGCCATCGGCGAGGTCGCGTCACCGGCAGTCGCCGCCGGCGGCCCCGGCGGGTCAGCCCTGTGACGTCGTGTACGCCGCCAGCCACGCCGGGAACTCCGTCAGCGACGTGAGGACGACGTCCGCGCCCGCCGCGCGGAGCTCCGCCGCGTCGCACGGGCCCGTCGTCACGCCCACCGAGAAGGCGTCCGCGGCCTGCGCGCCGCGTACGTCGCCGGTGTGGTCGCCTACGTACACCGACGCCCCGTGCTCCCGCAGCGCCTCCGCCTTCGCCTCGGCCCACAGGCCGCCCACGATCACGTCGGGCTGGATGCCCAGGTGGGCCAGGTGCAGCTTCGCGTTCGGTTCGTACTTGGCGGTGACGACCATCGTCCGGCCGCCCAGCGCGCGTATCGCCTCGACCGACTCCCGCGCTCCGGGCATCGCGAGCGAGGGGCCGATCGCGTAGGCGGGATAGATCTCGCGGTAGCGGTCGGCGACCGCGGCCACCTCGGCGGCCGGGAACCAGTGCGCGATCTCCTGCTCCAGCGGCGGGCCCAGCCGGCTCACCACCAGATCCGTCTCGATGGCCACCCCCGTCTCGGCGGAGAGGGCCACGAAGGCGGCCGCGATGCCGGGCCGGGAGTCGATGAGCGTCATGTCCAGGTCGAAGCCGACCGTCAGCGCGTGGGAAGCCATGCCGCCCATTGTGCCGACCCCGTACCCACCCCGGTACACCGCCGGACAGCCACGCACAGGCGCCCCATAGACTTAGCCAAGCCTTACTTCGCTTCACTTTGTCTTGCTTGTCACGCCTGTCTATGGGGTCCGATGTCAGCCGCCGCACCACGCCGTTCCAGACGCGCTCTCGCGACGGCGGCGGCCGTCGTGGCGCTGCTGATCTCCATAGTGCTCAGCCTCGCCGTCGGGGCGCGCTCCATACCCCCGTCCGAGGTGATCGACGCCCTGCTCCACGGCGGGCACTCCGACGCCGCCGAGGTCATCCGGAACATGCGGGTGCCCCGCACCCTGATCGGCCTGATGGTCGGCGCCTCGCTCGCACTCGCCGGCACGGTGCTCCAGGGCATCACCCGTAACCCCATCGCCGACCCCGGCATCCTCGGCATCAGCCAGGGCGCCTCGGTCGGTGTGGTGCTGGCCATCGCGTACGCGGGCATCCACACACTCACCGGGTACGTCTGGTTCGCCTTCGCCGGGGCGGCCATCGCCTCCGTCGCCGTGTACGCCATCGCGTCCAGCGGGCGCGGGGGCGCCACTCCGGTGAAACTCGCGCTCGGCGGCGCCGCGATCAACGCGCTGCTGGTGTCCGTGACCATGGCCGTGCTGACCACGAAGGCGTCCGCGCTGGACGAGTTCCGCTTCTGGCAGGTCGGCTCGATCGCCGGCCGCGAGGCCGAGGTGGCCCAGCAGATCTGGCCGTTCCTGCTGCTCGGGACGGTGCTCGTGCTCTGCGTGGCCCGCGGCCTCGACGCGCTCGCGCTCGGCGAGGACATGGCGAAGGGCCTCGGGCAGAAGATCGCGACCGTACGGATCGTCGGCGGCATCGGTGCCACCGTGCTCACCGGAGCCGGTGTCGCCGCCGCCGGTCCGATCGCGTTCATCGGTCTCGCCGTACCCCATATCGCCCGGGCGATCGTCGGCAGCGACCACCGCTGGGTCCTCCCGATGGCCGCCCTGATCGGACCCGTGATGCTGCTCGTCTCCGATGTCATCGGCCGGATCGTCTTCCCGCCGAGCGAGGTGCCCGCCGGGGTCATGACGGCCCTGATCGGGGTGCCGTTCCTGGTCACGCTGGTACGCCGGAAGGCGGTGCCCGCATGAGCGCCCCCACGGCCGCGGTGCGGCCCGCCGGATACAGCCTCGTACGGATCGGGGCACGCGGACGGTTCCTGCTGCACCGGCGGGCCACGGTAGCCGCCGCCGTTCTCGTCGTGCTGCTGGCCGTCGTCTGCGTCGCGTACCTCTGCGTCGGCGAGAGCTTCGTCGCACCGGGCGAGGTCCTGAAGGTGATCCTGGGCCGGCCGTCCGCCGACGAACTCGTCGTCGGCACGCTGCGGCTGCCGCGCATGGTCGTCGGGCTCCTCGTCGGCCTCGCGTTCGGGATCGCCGGCGCGCTGATCCAGACCGTGGCCCGCAACCCCCTCGCCAGCCCCGACATCATCGGCATCAGCCAGGGCGCGAGCGCGCTCACGGTCGGCGCGATGACGTTCGGCATCACCTCGTACACCGTCCTGCCCTACCTGTCGGTGATCGGCGGGGTCGCGGCCGCGGCCCTCGTCTACGCCTTCGCATGGCGCGGCGGGCTGCACGCCACCCGCTTCGTCCTCATCGGCATCGGCTTCGCGATCGCGCTGCGCTCGGTCACCACGCTGTTCCTGACCAAGGGCGACTACCTCGTCGCCCAGCAGGCCCAGATCTGGATGACCGGATCGCTCAACGGCCGCGGTTACGACGAGGCCGCGCCCATCGGCTGGACCCTGCTGATCCTGCTGCCCGCGATCCTGTGGGCCGCCCGCGCCCAGCGGTCCGTGTCCATGGACGACGACACGGCGACCGCACTCGGGGTCCGGCTGGGGCGGGTACGGCTGGGGCTCGTCGCGCTCGGCGTGATCCTGGCGTCCGTGGCCACCGGCACGGCCGGGCCCGTCGACTTCGTCGCGCTGCTCGCCCCGCAGATCGCCCGCCGCATGACCCGCACCGCGCAGATCCCGCTGCTCTGCTCCGCGCTGCTCGGCGCGGTGATCGTCGTCTTCGCGGACCTGCTGGCCCGCAGGCTCTTCTCCCCCACCGAACTGCCGGTGGGCGTCCTCACGGCGGCGGTCGGCGCCCCGTACCTGATCTGGCTGATCATCCGCGGTCACGGTGGCCGCACGGGAGGCAACGCATGACCACGACCCGGCACCAGGACACCGCGACCAGCCGGCTGACGGTGCGCGAGCTGACCCTCGCCTACGAGGACCGCACCGTCGTCCACGAGCTGGACCTCGCCGTCCCCGACGGGAAGGTGACCGTCATCGTCGGACCGAACGCCTGCGGCAAGTCGACGACGCTCCGCGCACTCGGCCGGCTCCTCAAGCCGCGCGGCGGAGCGGTGCTCCTGGACGGCACCGAGCTCTCGAAGATCCCCACGAAGAAGATCGCCCAGTCGATCGGACTGCTCCCGCAGACCCCCGTGGCCCCCGAGGCGATCACCGTCTCCGACCTCGTCGCCCGCGGCCGCCAGCCCCACCAGCACTGGTGGCAGCAGTGGTCCCAGGAGGACGAGCGGGCGGTGACCGAAGCCATGGAACGCACCGACATCACCGCGCTCGGCACCCGGTCCGTGGACGAGCTCTCCGGCGGCCAGCGCCAGCGCGTCTGGATCGCGATGGCACTGGCCCAGGACACGGACCTGCTGCTCCTCGACGAGCCGACCACGTACCTCGACATCGCCCACCAAGTGGAGGTCCTCGACCTGGTGCGCCGGCTCGCCGCCCCGGCGGCGGACGGCACCCGCGGCCGGACCGTGGTGACGGTGCTGCACGACCTCAACCAGGCCGCCCGCTACGCCGACCACCTGGTCGCCATGAAGGCGGGCCGGATCGTCGCCGAGGGCCACCCGCAGGACGTCGTCACCGCCGGACTCGTACGCGAGGTCTTCGGCCTCGAAGCCGTGATCGTCCCGGACCCGGTGACGGGCTCGCCGCTCGTCGTGCCGGGCGCGCCCTGGCAGCCCGCACCGTCCTCCTGAACCCGCACACCACCCACGAAAGGCACTCCATGTCCACCGCCCTCCGCCGTCGCGGAATCGCCCTCGGCGCCCTCGCCCTGACCGGCGCGCTCGCGCTCTCCGCCTGCGGTTCGTCCGACTCGGAATCCGACGACAGCGCCAGGACGGACGCCGCCGCGACCCACACCGTCCGGACGGCCATGGGCGACGTGAAGGTCCCCGTGGAGCCCAAGCGCGTCGTGGTCCTCGACACCGGCGAGCTGGACTCCGCCCTCACCCTGGGCGTGCAGCCCGTCGGCGCGACGCACTCGGCGACGGAGGACGGCTTCCCCGCATACCTGCCGGCGGAGAAGACGAAGAAGCTCACGGAGGTCGGCGAGATCGCCAACCCCAGCATGGAGACGGTCGCCTCCCTGAAGCCGGACCTGATCCTCACCAGCAAGGTGCGCGACGGCGACCGTTACGAGCAGCTCAGCGCCATCGCCCCCACCGTGATGACGGAGTCCACCGGCACCGCCTGGAAGGAGAACTTCCAGGTCCACGCCGACGCGCTCGGCAAGCAGGACGAGGCGAAGAAGATCGTCGCCGCGTACGACGCCCATGTCGCCGAGGTGACCGAGGCCATCGGCGGCAAGGCGAAGGCGGCCGCCACGGACGTCAACTTCGTCCGCTTCGTCGAGGGCGCCGACATCCGCATCTACGGCAAGCAGAACTACATCGGCTCGATCCTCGCCGACCTCGGCACGGGCCGCCCCGCCATCACCGACAAGGCCAAGGACGGCTTCTCCTACGACGTCTCCCCCGAGAAGATCGACCTCGCGGACGCGGACGTCGTCTTCACGTCCACGTACGGCGACCCGGACAAGGCGGGGACGACGAAGACGATGAAGAGCGGCCTGTGGAAGGGGCTGACCGCCTCCGAGAACGGCAAGGTCTTCAAGGTCGACGACCGCCTGTGGATCGCCGGCATCGGCTACACGGCGGCGGACCAGATCCTCGACGAGTTCCAGACGAAGATGACCGGCTGACGGGCCCTTGGGCGGGCGGCTGCGTGTTGGTTGCCCGTTTCCGTGGTGCGGGGTTCCGTGGTGCGGGGTTCCGTGGTGCGGGGTTCCGTCCTCAAGCGCCGGACGGGCTGGGTTTGTGCGGGTGCCCCCGTGGGGCGCGGGGTTCGCCATGTGCTGTGGGTGGGGTCCGGGGCCCCTCCGGGGCGTCTCCTCAAACGACGAACGTTCCGCCGGTACGTGATGTGGTCCGGGTATGTGTTCGTCGTCCTGC